>DVIY01000140.1 GCA_018710915.1 Candidatus Gallacutalibacter pullistercoris | reverse complement strand
AATCAGGAAACTGTTCGCGAACTGGCAACGTCGGCTTTGGTGCAGGAAATATGGCTGAATTTATATGAACACGTAAATATCAAAGATACGGATACTTATTCACATTCTTCGGCTTCTTCACAGGCAAGATTACAATTGATGATGCAGTATATTCACCAAAATTATCGTAGTAATATTTCATTAGACAATATTGCAGATTATGCAATGTTGAGTAAGAGTACGGTTCTGAATTATTTTCGGAAATATTTACATACGACACCGATCAATTATCTGATATCCTATCGACTGAATGAGGCAGCGGTACTGCTCAGGAAAACAGAAAAGAAAATCATTACAATTTCAAATGAAACCGGGTTTAATAATGTTGATTATTTTTGCAAATTATTCAAAAAACACTATCATCTTACACCGACTGAATATCGAAAAAAATAGAAATTACATTGCGGGAAATATATCTGGCTGTACAGAGAAAAATAGATGCACCGCTCTTTGACTTTCATGCCAATTCCAATCCGAACTGTCCTATCAGGCGGAATATCCGGGAGGCCATGGATGCACCGATGCGGAAATGATCTATGAGCGGGCCGACGCGGATAAGCCGTTTATGGGGCTTACCACTTTTTCGGGGGATTTTCCCACCGCAAAAGATATTAGGATTGCTCTAAAAAGCTAAACCATAATATTAACTGCAATACCTAATCAACGAATCACTCCCCAAAATAAGCAGCAATTTCTTTCATCCGCTGGCTTTGATCGACATGGAAGGGACAGCGGGAATCGCAGTGGCCGCAGGTGATGCAATCTGAGGCTTTGCGCTCCAGGTGGGCGTAATGATCTTTTGCCAGCTCGTCACCGGCCTTTGCCAGATCGTAATACTTGTTGATGAGTCCTACATCCAGACTGGCCGGGCAGGGCTGACAGTGGTTGCAGTACACGCACACGCCGCTGGACTCCGCAGGCGTGAAACTGCCCAGAATGGAATAATCCTTTTCCGCTTCTGCTGCGGTGAGGAAACCGAGAATCCGTTTCAAATCCTCCCGGTTCCGCACACCGGGCAGTACCGTCAATACACCCGGACGGTCCAAAGCGTACTGCATACACTGATATTCCGTCAGGGCCTGGCCAAAAGGCGAGGTTTTTGCATCCAACAGCTGTCCGGCGCTGAATGCTTTCATCACCGAAATGCCCACACCTTCCGCTTCGCACCGGCGGTAAAGCGCAGCACGCTCGTCCCCGCTGCCAATGGCATACTCTCCGTGACGGTAGTCGTAGGCGGGGTTGATGCTGAACATCAGCATATCCAGGATGTGCATATCCAGCATCTTCTCCACCACCTTGGGGGTGTGGGAGGACAGGCCAATATGATGAATGACGCCCTGCCGCTTCAAATCCTCTATGTAGGCGATAGTTCCATGAGCGGCCGCCTTTTCCAGGTCGGAAAGCTCATCGATGCAGTGGATAAAACCGAAGTCAATATAATCCGTTTGCAGGGCTTTCAGCTGCCAGTCGATGGAACGCTTAATTTCGTCCAAATCCAATGTCCAGCCGTATTTTCCACTGCGGTAATCTGCGCCGAAATGGATTTGAAAGTACACCTTATCCCGGCAACCGGATACTGCCCGGCCATAAGCCGGGAAAGGCGTAGCGTCCCCGGCGGCCATGTCAAAGTAATTAACGCCGTTTTCCAGCGCCATGGTAACCGTCTTTTCAGCTTCCCCCTCGCCAGAAGCGCCAAGGGAACTGTTTCCCATACCAATGATACTGATCTGTTCATCTCCGTGGGGTAATTTACGATACTCCATGGAATCCTCCTTGTCTTTTACTTTTCAAACGTCCCCCGAAAGAACGTCTCAAACTTATCGAATGGAATGACCTCCAGGTTGTCGTACAGGTCGGTGTGCACCGCATCGGGGATAAGCAGCAGTTCCTTGTTCTCCGGGTTAGGATTTCCCTCAATCATGGCAGCGTAGGCGTCCTTACCCATGTAGCAGGAGTGGGCCTTTTCGCCGTGGACGATGAGAACGGCGGAGCGGATCTCGTTGGTGTAGCATAGGATGGTCTGGTTCATGAAGGACAGAGTGCCAATAGTGTTCCAGCCCTCGTTAGAGTTCAGGGAACGCACATGATAGGCCCGACCTTTGTAGTATTCGCTGTAGTCCTTGACGAAGAAGGGAGCATCCTCAGGCACGGGCAGAGACAGGCAGCCGCCGACTCGACCATAGTCCCCAGTGCGATAAATTTCCGTGCGGGTCTTGCTGTAAAGCTCTCGCATCTGATGACGGGCTTCCTCGCTGTCAGAGCTGTCAAAGTAACCTTTGGCGGCAGTACGGCTCAAATCGTACATGGTAGAGGCAACGGTTGCCTTGATCCGGGTGTCGATGGCGGCAGCGTTTAGGGCCAGGCCGCCCCAGCCGCAGATGCCGATGATGCCAATTTTCTCCGGGTCCACATTGTCCTGGACGCTGAGGAAGTCCACGGCGGCGGAAAAATCCTCGGTGTTGATGTCCGGGGAGGCGGTGTACCGGGGCCGCCCGCCGCTCTCACCGGTGAAGGAGGGGTCGAAGGCCAGAGTCAGGAAGCCACGCTCCGCCATGGTCTGGGCGTAGAGGCCAGCGCACTGCTCCTTCACCGCGCCAAAGGGGCCGCTCACAGCAATGGCCGCCAGCTTGCCTTCGGTGTCCTTGGGGGTATACAGGTCTGCCGCCAGTGTGATGCCGTAACGGTTGACGAATGTGACTTTGCGGTGTTCCACCTTATCGCTTTTGGGGAAGGTCTTGTCCCACTCCTGGGTCAAATTGAGTTTCTCTGTTTTCAACATAATGATGTTCCTCCTATTTGAATTTGATATGAATTAGCTTCTTACAAAGTACGGATGACCTTAGCAGGGACACCGGCTGCCACAGTGTTTTCCGGCACATCCTTGGTTACCACCGCTCCGGCGGCGATCACGGCATTATCTCCAATGGTGACGCCAGGGAGCACGGTAGCATTCGCGCCAATCCAGACGTTCTTTCCTATATGGATCGGTGCCGGAAATAAATCGTGCCGTTCATCAGGGGAAATCCCATGGTTGAGGGTTGCCAGTACCACATTGTGGCCGATAAGCGTCCCGTCCCCGATGAAGATTCCACCTTGATCCTGGAACCGGCAACCGCTGTTGATAAATACATTTTTACCGACCGTGATGTTTTTGCCGCAGTCGGTATAGAAAGGCGGAAACATCCCAAAAGTTTTATCCACCTGCTTGCCGGTTAATTCCGAAAAAATAACCTGAATTTCTTCCGGTGTGCGATAGGAACTGTTCAACTCCGTCGTAAGTTTCATGGCCTGATGGGAAATCCAGCCAGAATACCTCATAGCATCAGAACCAGATCGTACCGGCTGCCCGCTTTCAAACGCAGACAAAAACTCGTTAAGCGTTAGGGAAACCGGCGGCTGTGGCTCTGCTTTCAGGCTTTTCCCGAACTGATATAGTTCTTCCAGCTTTTCCGGCGACTGGTTCTGCTCATTGTAAGCCGTGAAGATCCCCATATCCTCCAAATGCAAATAGCTCAGGAAAGAATTTTGATATTCATAAATGGCCCCGCCGTACACATGATCGCTGCCGGACGATAGGATGAGCGCCGCTTTTTTCAGATGCTTCGGTTTATCCAGTGCATAGATGCGATTGATGGCGCACTGGAGCTGACCGGAAAAACTGTGGTAATAGACGAGGGAAGCCAGCACGATCATCTCCGCCTCATCCAGCAGAGGATAGACCTCCAGCATATCGTCCTGCTGAACACACTGCCTCTCATGTCCAGAATCTTTTTTGTGGCAGTATTCGCAGGCAAGGCACCCGGCAATTTTCTTCTGGCAGACATTCACCACATCTACCTGATGACCATTTTCCTGCGCGCCCTTTGCGAAAGCCGCCACCATAGCTGCGGTGTTTCCGTGCGGCCGGGGGCTGCCGTTTAAGACAAGTATTTTCATCACTTAATCCTCCAAAGAAAAGGTGACGGTTACATCGCCGCTTCCCACAGCCTCTTCCCAGCCAGTAAGATCATCAATGTGGCCCAACCGGGTATAGCTCCAGGAATTAGAGCCGTAGAACATGACAATTTGATTGCCCTGATACAGCACAATGTCCCCGGCCTGTGTGGTGGTTTGCTGGTTGCTGGTAGGAAGGCTCGTTCCCAGAGGCCCGACTTTTTCAAAACCGGAATAGTCGCTCATCTGGATAGTAACAGGTCCCTGCTCCATCATTTCCACCAACGCATCTACTGCTTCGTTTTCTTCTAAAGTAGCGGTAAAGGTGCTACCGCCAACCTGTACATTCATCTGCATTTCGCTGTTTTCCTCCTCAACCTGTTGGCTTTCCGCGTCCCCCGATTCCGGTGCTGTGCTGGAATCGGATTCTTCCGGTTCTTCCGGCACGATATCCGGTTCTGATGTTTCTGGCTCGGAAGATGATTCCGCTTCAGAAGAAGATGTATCTTCCATCTGGGCAGTAGAACTGCTCTCTGAATTGCTCTCTATCTGCTCACTGTTACCACAGCCCGTAAGCAGCACCGCCAAGGACATAATAACAACAAGTGCCAAGGACAAACCTTTTTTCATAGTTCAATCACCACTTTCTTAATATAATGACTTATAGAAACAGCCTAACAAAAACGAGGATTCCAAAGACACAAAGGATTCCGCCAAAAATGCGGTTCATGGTACGAAGCTGAAATTTGGCCGCCCTTCTTTTGATAAGCTGCGTTAAGGTGGCAAGGGTTCCCCACCAAAAGTAGGTTCCCAGAAACACCCCAGCCACCAGAAAAATACCATCGCTCCATCCACTCACTTCCGAAATCCCGAAGTAAGAGAACGCAAAGAGAAAAGTTAAAATGGCCGCCGGATTGGTAATTCCAATGGCAAAGGTCGTGAGAAAAAGTTTCGCCCCGCCCAGCGTTTCCTCATCAGGGGGAAGTTCACCTTGGGGATGAATCAGTGATTTAAGGCCCATCACCAAAATCAATATCCCACCCAAAGCTGTAATAATTCCTTGAAAGCGGAGCAGAAAATCCGAGATAAGTGTCAGCCCAAAGGCCCCAACACAGGCATAGAAACAATCTGCCACGGAGGAACCGAGTCCTGTCAAAAGACCAGCTTTAGCACCTAAGTTCCAAGTTCTTTGTACAGTCAGCGCACCAATCGCTCCAACTGGAAGTCCAAATAAAATGCCAATCAAAATTCCCCGCAGCAAATATTCCATACCACACCTCCTTTATGCAGAAAAGGTAGACCACGAGGCCTCCCTTTTACTCTCTCATGCACAAGCGCAGACACTTTTAGCCTCTTGTTCCTGCACCTGCACGGTTCCGGTTCCCTCTTTAATATCGCGGATAATTTTTCCAACAGCCGGAACCATAATGCGGCTGCCCGCAAGAGGATTTTTGATGCTGAGAACCGGTGTTGTAATCGTAGCTTCTACCTCGCTGCGTTCAAATGCCAGATTGCAATCAATCATCTCACAACCCACAAGCTTCAATCCCTTGCAGTAGCACAGGGGCTGCGTGCCGATGATTTTACAGTTTTCAAAGGTGACATTCTCGCAGTACCAGGCCAGATATTCGCCTTTCACAACGCTGTTGCGAATGGTAACGTTTTTGGCGTGCCAGAAAGCATCCTTGGTATCGAAGGTGCAGTTTTCAAAATCAGAATCTTCAATGTACTGGAAAGAATATTTTCCTTTCATGCGTACATTCGTAAAGTGCAGGTTGGTAGAACGCATCATGAAGTATTCGCTCTCGGCGTCGCAATCCTCCATCTCGATATTGTGGACAGACCAGCCGAACTCCGGAGAAACAACGTCGCAGCCTACCATCTTTACATCGGCGCATTCCCGCAGGGCTTTGATGCCGTGAAATTTGGTGTTTTCAATGGTAATGTGATCGGAATACCACAAGGCCGCCCGGCAAAGTTCCGTCATCTCCGAATCACGAATGGAAAGGCCGTGGTCGTGCCAGAAAGGGTATCGCAGGTTAAAAAAGTTGTGTTCCACCTGCACGTTTTGGCATTCTTTGAAAGCGCTCTCTCCATCGGCGGGGCCGTCAAAGGAGCAGTCCTTTACCAAAATATCGTTGCTGCCGTAAAGGGCGCGCTCTGCATCAAAGGTCTGATTCTGAATCGTTCTCATATGGAAACCTCCTATTTGTCATCGTTTTTTATTTTTTGTTCTGCATTTGATAGAGGAGATAGGACAGTCAATCCGTTTTTCTTCCCGGTGAAGCTTTTCTAATAAATGCTTTCTATGACCAGAAAGAAGCTGTATCTGCTGTTCCTCATCATCACTGTCCTGAAGAGCCATAAACTTCTCTACCATTTCATCGGTACATCCGGCATCCTTTAGATTCTGCAAAACGGTATAAGCATAAGGATTGCCGGCAGTCTCCCTCTTTGCTATATGGTTTTTGCGCATTTTTATTCCCCATCACTGATAACCACAATCTGGTTGTCCCAGCCTTCCAAAACAGGGTTATTTTCTACGGCGTCCACAAATTCCTCTGTGGCATCAAATGTACCAATTCTGGTGTACTGCTCGTTGATCTCGGCATCATGATAGTAGAGCACAATGCGGTTCGGGTCAGAGTAGAACACATCGCCTGCATGGGCTTCGGTTACGGTTTCACTGTTGTCGGGAATCTCATACCGGCTGGGAACATCATAATATTCCATCACATCGGATTCATCATAGCTGTAAACCGGCAGCCGCCAATCTGAAGTGCCCACATATCCCGCAATGGCTGCTGCGGTACTGTTATCCTCCAAGTGCATAACAAAGGAATCTCCGTTGTCGCCAAACTGGACTGTCAACTCTGTAGCATTTGAACTTGGAATATTGTCGTCCTCTTCACTGGACTGGCTGGCCGTCTGAGAGGAAGAGACACGATTGCTTTCCTCAGAAGAACTGGATTCGGCCACGCCGGATGAACTGCTGCACCCCGTCATTGCAATACTGAGTGTCAAAAGTAAGCCAACTATGCCTATTAACTGTTTTTTCATGGTATTTCAGCTCCTTCTTTTTATTTTAGATTCAAGATGTCCCGTTGATTATAGGAACGCTCCATTGCATACCTGCAATACCTGACCTTTCACGTGGCGGCCCATCTTGCTGGCCAGATACAGACAGGCATACGCCTGATCTAAGGGATCGCATTCCGGGCCGGGGAAGTAAACGAAATGGCCGCTGTATCCCAGCATTTTCGCTCCGCCAGGCTGCTCTCCGGCCCTATTGGCCAAGTGTGCCGGTGTAACTGTAGCGCCGGGGGCCACCGCATTGCAGCGGATGTTGGTGTCGATGAGGCGGATGGCCACATTCTTGGTTAGTGTGTTCAAAGCACCCTTGGTGGAAGTATAAGTAGCGCCGCAGAAGGGGCGAATGCCATTGACGGAAGAAACGTTGATAATAACCCCGTCATTTTTAGGCAAGAAAATCTTCAGAGCCTCCCGGATATACCGCATGGGGCCTCCCAAATTGGTGTTCATCACATACATCATCCAGTCGTCATCGGTTTCATCGATCATTTTCTGCTCTCCGATACCGGCATTATTGATGAGGATGTCCACATCTCCAAATTTTTTCAGCGCAGTTTCAAACACCCGCTTGGTATCCTCGGTGGAGCAGACGTCGGCTACCACGCCAACAGCCTTTCCACCTTTCCCGCGGATGCCTTCCACAACAGCATCCAGCTTATCTTGATGTCTGGCAGTGAGTACCACCGCCGCGCCTTCTTCAGCAAACAGCTCCGCCATCGTCTGGCCCATACCATAGCTGGCTCCGGTGATGATAGCGACCTTATCTTTCAGCATCTGTTGTTCCATAGAAAAGACCTCTTTTCTTTTGCTGTATTTTCTCTTTTCACCTATAGTTTAGTACCGGCAAGATTAAATATTAAATACTTATGTTTTATCATTTTCCATAATCAAGTCAAATGGAATTGCTTTTTATTCTTCCGCTAATAAAGCGGGAGATGCTTTTCCAATTCTTCCCGCTGCCAAATAGGCGAATAGAAAGAACAGAACTATCACTACAATCCCCGGCAGTACTACGATAAAAATACCCGGCTGGGAGGAAAAATTGCTGATTCCCTCTATCCGCATGAGCACTGCCACCAGCGGGTCGGTGAGAAAAGCGCTGAGAATTGTCCCCAAAATGCTGCCCAGCAGAGCAATCACCCCAAACCGCAGGGCAAAGGAACGCCGCAGCCTCCCGGCCGAGAAGCCAAGGGTGCGGTAAATGCTCAAATCTTTCTGCTCGGCTCGCAGCAGTTTTCCCGCTGTCAGCAGCGTTACCACCAGTACAAAGAGGATCACCATGGCATACAGGAAAATCATCAAAAGCTGCATGGCGGAGAGAATGCCGGCAAGCCCCGGCCAGGAATTTTCATGGAGGTACACATCTCCTCCGTAAGTATTCTGAAGGGCCTGCATGATCTCCGGCTGAAGAGATGGGTCAGCCAAAAAATAGTGGGTACACCACATGGTGGGGGATTCTTCGCCAATCAAATCATAGCCCTCCCGGTTCATACCGATGTTCATTCCCATATCATTGGCGCACTGGTAAATACCGCTGACTACATATTCTCCACTTCCCAGCGCCCCTACCACAGTAACGGTATCCCCAACAGAAACACCTAAATCTGCCGCCACAAATTCCGTCAGCACCACCTCGTTTGAATTTCGGCAGGTTTGCTCGGAGAGCAGATGAAAACGTTCCGGCTCTGTAATCACATTGGCAGTCATGTCCACACCATTGACCGAAACGCTGGGCATGGCCAGATCATAGGAATCGGTAATAGATGTGTAACTCTCGATGGTCTGCTCCACCTGCTCGATGGTGGTTTCTCCCATAGGCTGGGCGGCAATATGCAGATCCGCAGGATTGAATGCGTCCATCAAGCCTTCTCCGTTTGGCCCCAACCAGGCATTTACCCGGCCAATGAGAGAGGCAAAGAACACAAGCAGCACTGCCACGAGACAGGCCCCGATATAGCGCCGTTTCCCGGAGAGAAGCTGCCGCATCGCCAGCCAGAAAGAAAGGCATTTCTTTTGAATGGGGAAAGCTGCCTTTTTGCTTTCCTGGGATTTCTTCCAGGTTCCCCGGATGGCGCTCACGGGAGAAATCCGGTGGATTTTCCCGGTGCGGAGCCAAACGAAGCCCATCAGCAGGAGAAGAATGACTGCCAAAGCGAGTAAGCAAATTCCTATGGGCAATGCAGACGGGATCAGCAATCCCGTAGTAGTCACTGTCATCCGGCAAATAAACCCGGCTGCCAGGATAGAAAGAAGCAGCCCCAATCCCATACCGCACAAAGTGATAATCAGATATTGCAAAAGCTGGATTACCCGTAGTTTCCCGCTGGTGAATCCCATGGTTTTGAGGATTCCCATATTGGTATAATCCTGTTCGATGGTGCTGCCTATGCTGTGGGAGAGCACCGCCATGGACGCCAAAAGCAGAATTACCACAAAAGCCAGTAAAAGACTGGTGAACACATTCTGCAAGGTCAGCATAAAGCCTGCAATGGCGTCTTTGCTGTGAGTAAATTCCACATAACTTGTCAGGCTGGTATTCTCATTCAAAAAAGCATTGAACTGGGCTGCGGTCAAGGTACTGCCGGAGACTTTGGAAATATGCAGCATAAACCCTTCCCTGGCCAGGTTGTCCACGCCGGATTCTTCAATCACCCCAGCGATTTCTTCATGGTCCTGCTCACAGATAAGAAAGCCCTTCATCCCGATCATGGAGCTGCCCATAAAGGGATCTTCGTAAAATCCCGCCACCGTAAAGATTACATCCCCACCGCTGCGGGCAATGGGGAAGGTGATTGTATCTCCGATCTGAATGCCAAACATGGAGACCATAGAGGCGGAAACATAGACTTCTCCCGGCGCGATTTCTGCGGGTGCAGCCTGATAGCCAGACAAATCCTCAGTAAAAAATTTGTAGGGGTAGTGCCCTGGATCATAGGTAATCAGCTGGCCTTCGCTGTCTGATTCCTGGTCCCCGATTTCATATTCGGAAAAAATCAGGGACTGCACCCCAACAGATTCCACTTCGTCCAATGCAGAAACTTCCTCTGCCAAAGGAGTTGTATCCTGTAACCCGGATACCCAGGCGGTGATATCCCCATAGCCCAGCCGGTTCATCTCACTGTCCACATACCGGCTGGAATTGTTCCATACTGTCAACACCGCTCCCAAAGACAGGAAAACCAGAAGGATCAGAGCAAACACGCCAAGCACAGTCCCCCGATGGGATTTTAGGTTGGATTTTAATAATATTTTGATTTCCATACTATGCCCACCCCCTTACCAGGACAGGGCGGTAAGCCATGCGTTGACTTTTTCTTCCCGTTCTTTCGCTGTTTTCACATCAAAGGGCGGCAGTGGCATTTCGTCCAGAATCTTTCCATCTTCCAGGTAGAGGATGCGGGTTCCTCGAATGGCCGCTTTTACATCATGGGTTACCATCAGGATACTTTGTCCATCCCGGTTCAGAGCAGTCAAAAGTTCCAGTACTTCCTCGCTGTTTTTCCGGTTGAGCGCCCCGGTGGGTTCATCGGCAAAAAGCAATCCGGGCCGATTGATCATAGCTCTGGCAATGGCCGCCCGCTGTGCCTCACCGCCGGAGGCTTCCGCAGGCAGGCGGTTTTTCGCTTTCTCTACATTCATCCGCTTCAGCAGTTCTTCCGCTCTGTTCCTGACATCCTGTTCCGACTTTCCTTTTTCCAGAAAACCTGCTACCGCCACATTCTCAAACAGCGTCAGATTACTCACAAGATGGGTCTGCTGAAAAACGAAGCCAAACTCACTTGCGCGAAGCTTTGCCATCTTTTTTTCGGAAAGGGTTCCCAACTCCTTCCCTTTATAAAGAACCTGTCCGGAGCTGATGGTATCCATGCCGCTTAAAGCATAAAGCAGGGTGGATTTTCCCGCGCCGGAGGGTCCCATAATGACGGTAAAATCTCCGTCATGGATTTCGACGTTAATACGGTTTAGCACTGGCTCCTGTGCGCCGGGATAGGTCTTTACGATTTCTTTTGCTGTTAACAGTGCTTTTCTCATACCGCTTCCCCCATTTCTGTTTTTTCAGATGGCACAATCAGCGGCTTTTTCCCAGTGGCAGGGTCAGGCAGAATCGCATCCACAAACCGCATATAGAATTGCACATAACTCAAGTGCTTTTCCTGCAGGATCGCTTTCATTTGACGCAGCATTTCTGTCTTGATCTCAGAAATCTGCGCATCTGGTGCGGTTTCCGCCAGCATCTCAAAGGCGTCCGGCGCAGTCTGCCGAAACTGATAATCCCGAAGCCCCTCGATACAAAAGCCTTCCACAGCCAGAGGATGCAGAAAATCCCGATGCCCGTCCCCGGCCTCAAACCACAAAAGATCCTCATTTCGACCCAGCAGAATCTCAGCCCTTGTAAACGGACTGCCCTTCATGGGAGTTTTTAGCGTAAGGTGGTCAGAAATGCGATAACGAATCAGCGGCTGCGCAAAGTTATAGAGGCTGGTTAAATACATAGCGCCATTTTCCACTTCAATTACGTTCAGATCGTCAAACAGCAGCATTCCATCCTCTTTGCCGGTTTCCGCTCCCAGCGCCAGCGATTCACTGGCTCCGTAGATATTGATGACAGGACAAAGAAAGTTTTTTTCAAGGAGCTTTCTAAGACCGGCGCTTAAGGGTTCCCCGCAGGAAATAACCCGTTTGATCCGCACCTGCACTTTTCCCGCCTCCACCAGCTCCGCCAAAATCTTAATGGCGGACGGGTAGCCGATAATGATATTGGGCTTAAATTTTCGTACATTTTCAATCCATTCATTCAGGGGCGTTTTGATGTCCAGATACATCTGCCTGGCTCCCACGCCGTCAATGCCATCTCCCACAGCCATCGCGCCGCCGTAGCGTCCATCCGTAGCGGCTATGTAGATAATGCGCGGCCTGCCAGCCAACAATTTCAGAATCTGCGGCATTGTCATATTCCATAACGCGCCTCGGATAATCCCCAGCAGCATCGTGTGCCAGGCCGCCTCATCATAGATAAAATATCCCGGTTTCCCCGTACTGCCGGAAGAATGAACCACATGGTATTTTCCTAAATAAGGCTTGCGATCCGCCTCTGTTTCCGCATCAAATTTTCGCAGCTCCTCCTGGCTCAGATCCTGTACTGTGATCAGCTCGTCAAAATGCTCCATCAAAACTGTTTTATCAATCGTGGGAAATGCCGAAAGCGGCAAGCTGTCCAACTGTTTTTCTGTAATTCCGGCCTGCTCAAAGGTGCGCCGGTAAAAAGCGGAGTGATTCCAAGCAAAGTGGAGCATCTCCCGGAGCTTCCGGTTTTGCAGTTCTTTCATCTGCGCTTCTGTCAGGCGGCTGTTTCTCATAAAGCCAACCAGTTCCATCAGTACCTTTACAACATTCATGCGACATACTCCTTTCCTTATTCCCGCCGTGCCTTCCACGGCATTCAGGTACACCCGGAGGGTGTCTCTACTCTCCCAATCGGAAAGTGTAATCCTGTTCATAGTTTTCCCGGTGATAATATCTGGCCTCTCTGGCAGACAGGTTCATAACGATACTCCATTCCGTGGATTCAAACTCCCCGAAGTTATCCTTGCTTACGCTGTCCAGGACATTCCGAACAGCGTCCATCCCCATTTCCGGGCTTTCTTCCAATCGCTCCATCAGGATATTGTAACGCTCATGGGACTGCTCCGTTCCGATACCTTGCTTTTCTCCTTCGGCCAGATAAAAGTTTGTCAGTACCGGCGTTTCAGTGACAATCATTTCATTTTCCACATACTCCACCGCCACACTGCGGCCGGTGGAATCGGCAATAGCAAAATGAATCATCATGCCCATGGAGCCGTGCAGGTCGTATTGCCCTAAAAGCTCCAGCGCCTCATCCACACTCCCGGCTCTGTCAAGCAGCAGGCGGATTGCTGTGGTAGTGGTGATGTCCGGCTTATCCGTATTCTGCTCGATGGCAGCGTTATCCTGAATCATGTTGACTGACATCGCCAGCCCTGCCTCGTTCATCCCGTCAAGCGGAGCATAGAGCGCAGCCAGGGTCCGAACTTCATCCAGGCTCAGCGCCATTCCGACCATACCGCCGCCCACATTTTGGGTGATGAAATCCATATTGACAGTGGAAAGAGACGCATATCCATTGTCGGGATGAGCCTCCACCACCATGGCTTCGCAGGTGTTCCAGTCAAAGTTTCGGCCAAACAAAGTGTCCCCCTCCGGGCTTTGCACCGCAATGGTACTGCATCCAAAAACACCGCCCAGAAGATCACCAAGGTTTAATCCCGACAGCAGATTATCGGCCAGATAGGCGATTACCTCTCCATCAGAAGAAGCGCCGCCCCCGGCAATAAATCCGTCAAAGCCGTAATCCCCATCATAACGAACAGCAAAAAGGCCTTCTTCCAGTTCGACAATAGACGAATCCAACTCCACCAGATTGACATCCTCCACCTCAGTTGCGGAACCCATGTCCTCCGGGATCTTTGGAGTCTGCATTTCTTCCATTTCTCCGGAACAGCCACTCAAGAGCAACATCATTCCTAAAGTAAATGAAAAGCCAATACGGATACCTCTTTTCAAGTATTTATAGCCCATCGTCAGGCCTCCTTTACAGGTTTCATTTTTATAACTCAAGTATATACACCTGCAAATTATATATTAAATACTTATCCGTTATCATTTTTCATAGTTGACGCTTATGCCATTATTCGCTATACTGAATAGCAGGAGGCGATTACAATGGAATTTCGGTTATTGGAATACTTTTTGGCAGTGGCCAGAGAACAGAATATCACCGCAGCGGCAGAGTCTTTGCATATCTCTCAGCCCGCTTTATCCACACAGCTTAAGGCGTTGGAAACAGAACTGGGCAAGCAACTCCTCATTCGCGGCGTAAAAGGATCCCGCAAAGTCATTTTGACGGAAGAAGGGATGATCCTTCGTAAGCGAGCGGAAGAAATGATTTCACTGATGCGCCGCACAGAAGAAGAAATTACAGGCTCCAATGAAACCATTGCGGGGAATGTTTTCATCGGGACCGGTGAAACGGAAACCGTTCGTTTATTTGCACAGGTTGCTAAAAAATTGCAGCAAAAATATCCAGATATCCGGTATCACATCTCCAGCGGTAATGCGGAGCATGTTCTTGAATATCTGGATAAAGGACTCATTGATTTTGGACTGCTTTTTACAGAGATCGATTCACAGAAATATGAGGCCATTCCGGTTCCTATCAAGGATACTTGGGGTGTTTTGATGCGCAAGGATTCCCCATTGGCAGAAAAAGAAACGATCTGCCCGGAGGATCTATGGGACAAGCCGTTGATCGTTTCCCATCAGAAAGGGGACAACATCTATCTTGGCCGTTGGCTTCAGCGTGAAGAGTCCGAGCTGCATATTGTCGCCACCTATAATCTGCTTTTTAACGCCTCGTTGCTGGTGGATGAAGGACTTGGATATGCTCTGTGCTATGATAAACTCATTAACACGCAGGGAAGCAATCTTTGCTTTCGCCCGTTTTCCCCTCGCTTAGAGGCGCGGGGATTTATCGTCTGGAAAAAATATCAGGTATTTTCCAAAGCGGCAAAACACTTTTTAGATTGCTTAATAGAGGATATACCGGTTTCCACTTGCCAATAAATCAAAGAAATCCGGGAAGCCTTTTACCCCTCCACATACATCTACGCTGTCTTCACCGTCCCGGCCTCCGTCTCCCCGCCAGAATCCACCGTAATACCCTTGCTCCGGCTTTCCATGTGTCACCACCTCCTGAAATAAGCATAAAAAATGCCCGGATTTCTCCGAGCATAAAAACAGCACCGATCATTTCTAACCGATGCCGCTAAACCAATCTCTTTATTTTTTCTCTGAAAACTCGTATGCCTGATCCACCCAGTCAAACAGTTCTTCGTCCAAATCCGATATGCTGCTTATCAAAATATGCGTTGTCCACCGTCCCGGGTATGGCTCTGTCTTGACTGC
>DVIY01000139.1 GCA_018710915.1 Candidatus Gallacutalibacter pullistercoris | reverse complement strand
TGCCTGGAACAGATGGATTATCTGCCATTGAAACGGCATTTTCCGATGATATCCACTTCTATGTATTAACAGGTTATGAAAAATTCGAATATGCGCAGCGAGCACTTCGGTTGCATGTTGAAGATTATTTGCTTAAACCCGTGCATCCCGAGACGATCTCCAAAATCATGAAAAAAGAATTCAATCGGCTGCAAAATAAACATTCGCAGGAAAAAACAGCCTGCTTGGAAGCACTTGAACGCCAGATTAACCAACGGTCGGGGCCATCAGTGCCAGTGCCGTATGGACTGGCCTTGCTATCACCACCAAAAGCGCCACTTTCCTGCAAGAATATAGCTGTAGAGGCAATGACGGTTTCTTTTCTGGCCTGGGAATACCATATTTTTTCTGAGCAAGATAATTTCGACGCGTTTATTAAGCAGCTTGAGAAGGAAAGCTGCTATAGGGTGCTGATTTATCAGAAGGATACAACACTTCAGTCTCTTCAGATGGCTGCTTGGCAGACATTGCTTTTTGAGCCTCACGGCTCTAATGAAGCAGAAGAATTGAACAGAGAGAGAACCGTAATTGCAAGTTGCTTTGCGAGAATGGTTTATTGGTCTCAAAAAGATGATTTTGAGCAGTTTGGACTTGCAAGCACACGTTTCGTGAAGGCATTAGCATCATCTCAATTTATAACAAGTGATAAAGCCAAAGAGAGAATTGTGGAAGCCCTTAACTGTTTTTTTTCAGATGTGGCCTTTCATGCCGTGCAGCTTGAAGATGCAGCGCGTCTACTACAGTTTTACGCTGCCAACGTTCTTCTACATACTTATCCGTCCGAGAATATTCTCCTGCAACTAAAGGCTTACATTGATGCGCATTATGCGCAAAAAATAACATTGCCCCAGTTGGCTGAAGATTTTGGCTATACCCCCAATTATATTTCTTCAGCCTTTAAAAAACGTTTCGGAGATTCGCCAATTCAATATCTCAATCGTGTGCGGCTGCAAAAGGCGTGTGAGCTCCTATTGCAGACAAGCGACTCTATACAGGAAATTGCCCAAGCCGTGGGATTTTCGGATGCCAATTACTTCAGTCGCCTTTTTTCCAGACAATTCTGCCTTTCGCCTGCTGCTTATCGCAGGGGAAAAAGCAGAGGCTAAACCGAATCTCAAAAATAAAAGCGGAGAAAAGTTACGGTATAATAATGGATCTGTACTGAACATGGATGGCTTCAGCTTATGGGAGAGCCGGAGGTTTCCCGCCTCATGCGTCTAACCATTTACAGCCAGAACGCAGCATTTCGGTCCAGAATGGACTTGCGCTCCCGCCAATCGGGCATCAGTGTTGTGAGGAAGGCGTAAAAGCGCTTTGAGTGATCGGGATGAAGGAAGTGGCAAAGCTCATGCATCACGACATATTCGATGCAGTGCCGGGGTGCCTCCAGTAGGCGTTTGTTTAGCGTAATGATGCCCTTTTGGGCCAGGCAGGAGCCCCAGCGGGTTTCCATGCTGCGGATGCGCAAGGCCGGCATGGAAATTCCGTATTTTTGAAATGTCGGATAGATTTCTGAAAGAATCTCGCTGAAAGCGGCGTGACACTGCTCATCCAGATAGGCTGTGACAAGCCTTTGCTTCTTGGAGAAATCATCCGGGTCTTTTGTTTGAAGGTGTAGATAGACGCCATCGTTGAAAATAGCGTCCCGCACATCCTTTTCAACGCTCAGACGAACGCCTCTGCCGAGCAGGTAAAAGGTTTCTCCGCTGACGTACTGCTTGGGCTGTGGCGCATACTGCGCCATCTCCTGAAATCTTTTCTGTGCTGAGCGAATATAGCCGCCTTTGCCTGCCACAAAGGCGTCAACCCTTTCGACCGAAATAGCAGGATGGGCGGAAACGAATACGCTACCGTCCCTGTGAATGCGCAAATTCAGATTCTTCACCGGCTTTTGCTCCAGCAGATAGCGAAGGGGGGCACCGGCGTAAAATACGGTCCTTTCCTGTGGCATCTTGGTCAAAACCTCCGAAGCGCAACGGTTTTTACATTCTCAATGATTTTGTCGATGGTGTCAAAGGATAGCTTCAGGCCGCGCTGCTTTTCATACGCATAGAAGAGATCGTCCATGTCCTGCGCGATGCGGTCATGGATAGTCTTGTTGCTGGTCCAGTCCACCTGACTGTGTTTCGCAATGATTTTCGTGATTTCCTCCGCGATCTCCGCCGCAAAATCAGGGGAGACTTCCGCTTCGTCGGCCGCATCAAACACCGCCGATATCACGCCGTAAAACGCCTGTGCGTGGACGTTGTTGCGGATAGATTCCGGGTAGGTTACGGTCGTTCTTCCGGCATGATAGTCTTCCATGATGGCGCGCATCTTTGCAAGGTACTCTGCCTCGGAGATTACCTTTTCCCTGTATTGCTCCAGAGCTTCCTTAATCCGCTTGGAGAAACTGTCATAATAAGCGGGGTTTTCATCATGTTTTTCGCTAATGCTGCGGTTGAGCTTGCTGGTAATGGCGTCCGCCTTTGCCCGAAGGGTGCCCAGTTGCTCCAACTCGTGCTCGAAGTCATCCTTGTTGAAAATGTTGATGGGGCTGGTGATTTGCTTGAGCCCGGCTACCGAGAGATGGGTATCCAGCAGATTTTGCATCAGGGGTTCATATTCCTGGTTGTCGATCGCGTCGCAATACCGGATTTTCACGCTTCGGCGCACCTTGGAGAAGAAGACGAAAGCGTCCTGATACTGCTTTAATTCATCTTTGGGAAACGCGGCATAGGCCTGCTCTGCGTTCAGCACCAGACTCAATGCTTTGCCAAAGGCGCAAAGCAGGTGGTAAAAGCTCTCACGTTTCTTGTCGTCAGCAAGAAACACCTCAACTTCTTCGATATCGCGTGGATTTTTCAGCCCAGCAAACAGCTCGGCCAGTCGGGTGTAGGCGTCCCGAAGGCCAGCCACACAGGACATGATATCCACCACAACCCCTTTAAGGTCCCTGCCGTCAAAGTTCTCCAACCCCGCGCCGCTGTACAGGTCCATGGCGGCATCCAGCTTTTCGATCAGTCCGCGGTAGTCCACAATCAGGCCATAATCCTTGCCCTCATAGAGCCGGTTGGTACGGGCGATGGCTTGCAAAAGCCCATGCTCCTTAAGCTCCTTGTCGATGTAGAGCACTTGGCAGATGGGCGCGTCAAAGCCGGTGAGAAGCTTGCTGCACACGATGAGGATATCGATATCCCCAGCGCAGAACTGGTTTTTGATCGCTTCTTCATAGGTGTCTGCATCGCCGTAGCGGTTCATCATCTTGTTCCAGTAGGCGATGACCTTATCGTCGGAGCCCTCGTCCATGTCGTCCACGCTTTCCCGAAGATCGGGAGGAGAGATCACCACGGCGCACTCCAGGTCGCCAAACCGCTCAAAGCATTCCAGATACCGCACGGCGTCCCGCTTGTAATTGGTAGCCAGCATGGCCTTGAAGCCGGTGCGTTTATACCCCTCCATGAAGTGCTCGTTGATATCCAGCGCAATGCGCCTGATGCGGGCGTCGGTGGAGGTCAGGCGGCGGATGCTGCTCCACTTGCGGGACAGGTCCTCCCGCTGTGCCTCTGTGAGCCGCTTGGTGGTCTGCTTGAACCACAGGTCAATGTTGGCCTCATCCACGTTCTGCTCCACAAATCGCCCTTCGTAGATCAGCGGGACAATGGCTCCGTCGTCCACGCCGTCCTTGATGGTGTATTTGTGGATCAACCTGCCAAACTTGGCCATGGTGTTTTTCTCGCTCTTCATCAGCGGGGTGCCGGTAAAGCCAATATAGCAGGCATTTGGGAACACCGCGCGCATTTTGGTAGCAAGCAGGCCATAATTGGAGCGGTGGCTTTCATCCACCAGCAGGAACACATCCCGGGAAAGGTTTCTGTGTTCCAGCTTTTCGGCGGTGTTGAACTTGTTGATAATGGTGGTGACCACATCCGCCTTGCCGCTGCCCAGCAGCTCTACCAGATGCCGCCCGCTGGCGGCCCGCGCCGGATTCAGGCGGGTGTGAGCGAATGTGGCTGTGATTTGCCGGTCCAGATCCTTGCGGTCGGTGACAATGATCACCTTGGGGTTGCAATCCGACAGCTCCATCAGGATATACTTCGCCAGCATCACCATGGTCAGGCTTTTGCCGCTGCCCTGCGTGTGCCAGACGACGCCGCTTTGCCGGTTACCCTTTTCATCAGACTGGGCAATGGTTCTGACGATCTCCTTGATGGCAAAATACTGCTGATACCGGCAGATTTTTTTCACGTTGGCGTCAAAGAGCACAAAGTAGCGGATCAGCTCCATGGCCCGTTCCCTGCTGAGCAGGGAGATCAGGTTTCGGTCCTGCTCGGTGGGCGTGCGGCCGGTTACGTGCCGGGCCAAGGCATCCTCCAGAAAAGCTGTATCCTGTTCCTTCCACACGTTCCAGAACTTTTTAGCGGTGCCTGCGGTGGCATATTTGACGGTGTTTTTGTTGGTCGCTATCACAATCTGCGCGAATTGATAGAGCTGGGGGATGCACTCCTTCTGCTGGTTGCGCACGTTTTGCTCCACGGCCTGCTCCACGCTGACCTGTGGGGCTTTGCATTCAATGACCGCAAAGGGGATGCCGTTAATGAACAATACGATATCCGGCCGGGCATTATGGAGCTTATCCCGGCTGTCCACGGCGAACTCCTGCGTCACATGGAACAGATTGTTTTCCGGATGCTCCCAGTCGATATATCGTAGGTCAAAGCTGAGGGTCAACCCCTCGCCCACGGTTTCGGGATAGCTTTTGCCCAGCAGCAGTGCGTCATAGATTTTTTCACTGGCGCGTACCAGGCCTTCGGCGGCCGGCTCCTGCTCCAGGTCCTCCATGGCGCGCTCGATGTTGGCGGCGGAAAACTCATTCTCCGCGCCGGCAAAGGCATAGCGGTTGATGCGCCGCAACTGGCCGCGCAGAATGTCCTTAAGCAGCACATGATACCGGCTGCCCCGCTGAGTCTCGCAGTCCTGCGGGGAAATGTAGGTATAGCCCATGGACTGGAGCAGCTCCAGGGCCGGCTGCTGGCTGCTGTATTTTTCAAGATAGAGGTTCGGGTCCACGGCGGGGCCTCCTTTCGTGTTTCAATCATCTGGGGCGCACGAGTGACAGGAAAGCCAGCGAAGTATGCCGGAGGCGTGCGAAAAATCAAAGATATCTTCTATGCAGAAATCCTCATTTGCGCAATAATGCAGCAATGCTTCCTTAGTCCGAAACGGTTGATTTTCAACACACGAGGCATTGCCGGTGGATGTCTGCGACGGTTCCCCCATGATGGAATAGTACAGAAGCGATTCTATTGGAGGCTGCCTCAGCCGATCAAATAGCACATCCGCAACAACATGACGTAATTCTCTCACCAGCTCTGAAAGCATTTCGCTCGCGCTGGTTGAAAAGCAATCATCCAGATTGGCATAGCCGACTGTGTCTATGACATCCCGGTAGAGCCAACCAATGGCGGCATCCGTCAGCGGTTCTTCGTCGGGTCCTTCGTAATCATAATTGCATGTTTCATCATAAGCGAAATAGGAAAACTCTTCACACAGCATTTGAATCACATAAGCATAAACGTGGATCAAAGCATGCGTTTTTTCATTTTCGTAGGAAGTGAGACCTGCTTTTTCAAGGCAGTCCCAAGCAATCTCGTGAAAAAGAGGCTCGGCGCTATTTGCCCAGATTGCCTGAAAGTACCCTTTTACTTCGTCAAATGGGACCTTATTCACGGGCATACCCTCACAATCCCCGTCAGCAGCAGCTGCATCAGGGCTTTTTTCTTTTGCTTTTCCTGCTCAATGTCCTGTCGGAGCAGATTGATTTCGTGGTCGGCGGTGGAGAGGACTTGGGCGATGGCGGTTTGTTCGCTTTTGTCTACCGGATAAACGACCTTGATCTTCTTAAAATTCTCGTATTTCAAGTTACGGGTATCATCTACCAAGCCTTGAGAGAATCGATAGAAGAGAAAAATCATTTCTGGCATTTTAAAAAGATATGCAAAGTATTTTGCATCAACAAGGAGACTGGGCTTGAGAATTGTGTAGGCCGGACTGACGATCCCTTCGTAGTCGGAGTATGCCGAAACGCCCTGCCACATGCGCATTGTGTTATAGCCAATATCTCCAATGCAAACTCTTAAATACTTTGATTTGTCCTCACTGGAATTGTCCTTCAAATCTAATTCTTTTCTTGGAATGATGCCTTGCGTCCCGGTAATCGCAAGCATTTCTAAACCCTCGCAGTTGGTTTCCTTGCGCTCGCTAAAAAGTTTGCCAAGGTGTTCCTCTCTCCACTCACCTCCAAACCCCGGCAGGCGCTTTTTGCCGGTCAAAAGCTGCTGCATGAGATACTTTTTCTGCCGCTGCTTTTCAGCAAGTCGCTTTTCTTTCAGCTCAATCACCTTGTCCTGGGTGGTGAGAATGGCTGCAATTTTTTGCTGTTCTGTAGCGGGAGGAACAGCAATACTATAATTGGCCAGAGAAGCAGTTTGAACACGCTTTTGACCGGCTGAGCCTGTCATTTCCCGTTCCAGTTTCTTTCTAAAATTCTCAAAGACCGTGTGATAGAAGGTGTAAGTTGAATTGATTTTGCTGCGCAGAACATGAAATTCAGTGCTTCCAAAACCTACATCAGTAACTAATCTTTCCGTATGCGCACCTTTGCCATTTTCAAAGCATGGGGTTATTTTAGCGACCAATATGTCTCCTTTTTGAAACGGTGTAAACCCTTGCTTTACACTTTGATAATCTACTTTTTGTTGATGAAGTATTTTCCCATCTTCACTGACATCTGTCATTGAGAGAAAAACCACTTTTTCTGGGATCACCTCTGGACGCAGCGGATTAATAATGCATATTTCCTTCATCTTGCTAGTATCCCACGTAAGCGGAATGACTTTACCACACTTTTTCTTGTACCCCTCCGGCACCTCGCCCCGGCGAATCATTTCAATTCGCTGCCTGATTTCCGGTCTCATTCTCTCACCGTCCTTTGCCCAATGCGATAATCCCCAAAAGAGATATAAAGAGAAAAGTCTTCCCTCAGGTGTGAGCCAAAGTTACTGATCTGTTTCAGTAACTCGCATTCCCGCTCACATAATTTGTCGTGAGCCGAAGACGTATTTTGTATTTTGGCATCGTGCTCCAGCTTTACGGAAACCGTACGCAACTCCACCATCATTTTGTAAAGCTGGTCGATCTTGCCCGCAATCTCGTCCCCAAAAAGAAACAGAGCATCCCTCGTATTTTGCAAGTACTTGTTTATAAGGGGGATGGAGGCTGTGCTGTCCGTCATAACTGTTGAAATGGTCTCTTTGATAGATGTGTAAATTGCCATCCTGCGTTCAAACAACTGATAGCAGAACGAATCATTTTGAAGTTGCGCCTGATTCTCTGCCACCTTCCGGTTTATAACGGCCAAGCGAATATTCAAAGCCGAAAAAATGGCTGTGATAACCATAGGAACAACCCAATTCAGATTCTTTGCAAGCCACAACAGCAGTTCTTCCATTATCTCCTTCACCCCTTTAACCGCTTCACATCCGCCGCCAGCTTGTCCACATCGTCCGCCGCTTCCAGCGCCCGGCGGTGGGCGTCATACTGCTCGTACTGCTCCAGCGCCAGCTTTTCCGCCACTTCCCGCTTCACGGTCCCGAAGTTTTCCAAAACCTCCCGGCCGTTGAAGCGTAGGAAATCCCCCAGCTTGTTTTCCCAGTCCGCCATGTGCATGGGGTGGTGTCCCTTGGCCTGCAGCTCCGCATAGTCCAGGTACATGTTTACGATCAGATTCAGCGTGCTGATCTCCTCATGCGTCATGTAGTTTTTCGCCACCGTCACATCGCCCCGCCGCACTTTGGCTCCCTTGAAAGCGGTCAGGCCCATGTTGTCCTTGGAAGCGTCCGCCCGAGTGGCGATGATCTCCGGCGCGGTATGGCCCGTGGCGGCATATTCCAGCTTGTTCTGCACCGATTTGAAGAAATTCTGCGCGATCCGGCTTTGACTGTCGTAGTCCACGGAAAGGGCGAAAATCTCCTTGACCTTTTGATAAACCCGTTTTTCGCTGGCCCGGATGTCCCGGATGCGTTCCAGCAACTCATCAAAGTAGTCGGCGCCGAATTCCCGGGGATTGCGCAGCCGCTCGTCATTAAGGACAAAGCCCTTCTTCATATACTCGGTCAGGACATTGCTGGCCCACCGGCGGAAGTGCATGCCCACATTGCTCCGTACCCGGTAGCCCACGGCCAGAATCATATCGAGATTATAGCAGTCGCGCTCTCTGGTAACCTGCCGGGCTCCCTCCAGCTGAACCGTTCGGAATTTCCGAACAGTTGCCTGCGGGTCCAGTTCTCCGTCCTTGAAAATATGGCTAATGTGTTCGCTGATGGAAGACTTTGCAACCTGGTAAAGATCACACATGGCCGATTGGGTCATCCAGATGGTGTCGTCCTCAAAGTAAACATCAATCTTGGTATCGCCTTTTTCATTCTGATAGATCAGGATTTTGCCCGTATTCGCCTGCTCGCCACTCATAGCCCCAGCTCCTCCAAATAGCGTTTCATCTGCGCCTGTACCTGGGCCAGCTCGGCCTCGATGCTGGCAATGTTTTGCTTCACCTCGTCGATATCCACCAGTTCCTCCTCCTCGAAGGTATCCACATACCGGGGAATGTTGAGGTTGAAGTCATTTTCCCTGATTTCCTCAAAAGACGCTACACGGCTGAACTTGTCTACATTCTCCCGTACCCTGTAGGCATTGACGATGCGGGCAATATCGCTGTCGCGCAGAATGTTTTGGTTCTTGCCCTTCTCGAAGTTGCCTTCGCCGGAAGCGTCGATGAACAGCACATCGTCGCGAATGCGGTTCTTCTTGAACACCAGAATGCAGGCCGGAATGCCGGTGCCATAGAACAGGTTGGCAGGCAGGCCGATCACGGCATCCAACAGCCGCATTTCCACCAGCCGGCGGCGGATTTGCCCTTCGCTGGCTCCGCGAAACAACACGCCATGGGGCAACACCACCGCCATACGGCCGTTTTGGTTGTCCAGGCTGGACAGCATGTGCAGCACAAAGGCGTAATCGCCCTTGGATGTAGGAGGTACGCCACAGTTGAAGCGGTGATACGGGTCCAGCTCCGCGGACATTTTTTTCTTACCCTTGCTGTCCGCCTCAGCATCCGCAAGAAAGCCGCTGTCCCACTTGTCCAGGCTGAACGGGGGATTGGCCACCACCACCTGGAATGTCATCAGGCGGTCGTTTTCGAGGTTCTGCGGATTGGAGAGGGTATCGCCCTGCCAGATCCGGGCGTCATCCACGCCATGCAGGAACATGTTCATGGTGCAAAGCGCCCAGGTCTGCGCGTTGAGTTCCTGACCGTAGAGGGCTGCCTTGCCACCGGGCACCTTCTTATATGCCTTGAGCAGCAAGCCGCCGCTGCCACAGGTGGGGTCATAGATGCGGTCGTTTTCCCTCGGCTCCACCAGAGAGGCCACCAGCTCGGAAACCTGGCTGGGTGTGAAGAATTCTCCGCCCTTCTTCCCGGCATCGGAGGCAAACATGGCAATCATGTACTCGTAGGCATCGCCGATGATATCAGAAGAGCCCAGCTGGCTGGGGCGCAGGTCGAGGGCGTGAAAGTCTTCCAGCAGATTGCGGAGGGTCGCATTCTTCTCCCGTGGTTCGCCAAAATCCACCTGGGAGTTGAAGTCGATGGCCCGGAATACATTTCGCAGCTTCCCGCTGTTATGATCCTCGATCTGTCTCAGCGCCACGTTGATCTTCTGACCAATCTCCGCATCGTTGCGGTTTTCATAGAGGTAATCAAACGTGGAATGTTCGTCAATGGCAAAGCGTTCGCGGCTCATGGCGCGCTCCACGCGGCGCATGTCGCCGTCATATTGTTTGATGTACTCCTCACGCTTTTCCTTGGAAACATCGCTCAAATATTTCACGAACAGCATGGAGAGAATGTAATCCTTATAGCGGGAACTGTCGATCTTTCCGCGGAAGCTGTCGCAGGCGTTCCACAGGACTTGCTCAATATCTTTTCTGGTGGTCATGTTCATTTTCCTTTCTTTGCGCTCTTGTAGGCCTGGTTAAGGAGGATGCCATACAGTTTTTCTTTTTCATCCGCCAATTCTTTGAGCAGCCGTTCTTCCTTCTTTGCCAGCAGGTTCAAACGGGCGATTCTGCGCTGGTGTACCAGAGGAAGGACGGTCAGCTCAAGGTCCATCAGGAAGGTTGCCTTGACGGAACCGAGCATGTTGCTGGTGGCGTTTTCATAGATCTTCCGTTTCATGTTTTGGGTGTTCAGCAGCCAGAAAAGGTATTCCGGCAATAGAAGCCCGCTTTCGGTTCGTATCACCACAAAGTTTGAGGAGATGACCATTCCGGTCGTGGTTTCATCGATCAAAACGGCGGTATATGGCGCGGTGAGCCGCACGATAATATCGCCACTTTGCGTGAGATATTCGTCCTTTAACGGCTCTTTTGCTTCGTAGACGTCGGCCTCTCCCAAATCAACCGATCCTTCCTGCCGGATACATCGCAGGTTCAGCAGGGGGTAACGGTCGCTTGTCCGTTCTTTGGACTGTTTTCTGGATAAAACCAGTCCGCTACGAACGCTTGCAAGGTCTCGCAGCTTCATTTTCAATTCCCCTTCGTCATGAATAAAAAATAACAACTCTGTCTCAAAAATTAAGCTCTTTCGAGCTGATTCCATTATATGCAAGTTTCGGAAGTTTGTCAATATGAAAATGTCATGTCGAAATAATAACATTTATGCTTTTATAAAGGCCTCTGCCAGCGGTTGCTGTGCTGTTTTTGCAGCTGCAGCGTTTCCCAGATATGTGTCGAAAGTATTTGATAGCTCCTAGCCATCATCCAAAATGGTGCATCACGTCATGCTTAAGAGAGCAACACAGAACCATTATTCATTTGCGTCGAAGCGGATATGTTGAATTCGACACACTCATTGTTAATAGTTGAAATATGTGTGAAAGGCAAACAAGCAACTGTCGGATTTGATGAATTCATAGAAAAGGTCTGGGCATTCCACTGATTTTAGGGCAACACCGCATAAATGCCAAAAACCGCATTATACAGTGGGTGCCAAATAAAAACTGTGAATAACCTCTGAATTATTGTCCACAAAGGCGCACTGACTCAAGCCGCCAGACAGGGTCTGTCAGCCAGAATCAGATTTGCCAGTGCAAACATGATATTGAATTTGGCTCGCTGCTTTTCAAGCCCTCGGTATCGTGTTTTTCGAAAACGCAGCTGCTTTTTAACGACACCGAATACATGCTCTAC
>DVIY01000138.1 GCA_018710915.1 Candidatus Gallacutalibacter pullistercoris | reverse complement strand
AGAATTTGACCCTAAGAATCCAGATGAAATTAAAATAACATCAGTGGAGACAGATGCAAATTGGTTTGGCTCCAACTCTCAAACATATCGCAGAAAGTAAATTTAGCACCCTTCGGGGTGCTTTTCTTTTACAAAGGATGATGAAATTGGAAAAATAAAATGCCCCTATTGTGGATACGAAATGCCCCTGCTCTATGGCGAAAAGGCCGGGAGCCGGGGTATTTTTATGCGCTGCAAAGGGAAAAAATGCAGGAAGGTTTTTGAAATCAAAGTAGAAAACGGGAAACAGGTCAAGTAGTGCCATGATGTTGCCGATGACCTCACCAATCGAGAAAGGGTGAGAAACATTGGCATATGATGGTACATTAAAATTTGATACCCATGTGGACAGTTCCGGATTTCAAAGCGGCGTTTCTAAACTGGCCGGGCTGGCAAAAACCGGTATGGCTACGGCTGCTGCTGCGGTAGGAGCTGTCAGCACCGCACTGGTTACAGCCGGCGGCTATGCTGTTAAAGTAGGCTCTGATTTTGAGGCCGGAATGTCTAAGGTACAGGCGATCTCCGGCGCAACACAGGATGAACTGGAACAGCTGACAACCAAAGCAAAAGAAATGGGCGCCAAGACCAAGTTCAGCGCTGCTGAAAGCGCTGAGGCTTTCCAATATATGGCTATGGCGGGCTGGAAAACCGGCGACATGCTCAACGGCATTGAGGGTATTATGAATCTGGCCGCCGCCTCTGGGGAAGAACTGGCCGGGGTGTCGGATATTGTGACGGATGCTCTTACCGCCTTCGGCTTGCAGGCCAAGGATAGCGCCCATTTTGCCGACGTGCTGGCAGCGGCTTCCAGCAATTCCAATACCAATGTCAGTATGATGGGCTACACCTTCAAATATGTGGCCCCTATTGCAGGGTCTTTAAAATACAGCATCGAAGATGTAGCCACAGCGGTGGGACTGATGGCCAACGCCGGTATCAAAGGAGAGCAGGCGGGCACTTCCCTGCGCTCCATGCTCACCCGGATGATCAATCCTCCCAAAGATGCAGCTGCCGCTATGGAAGCGCTGAATCTGAGCATGACCAACGCCGACGGCACCATGCGGCCTTTGAACGATGTGCTGCTGGATATGCGGGAAAGCTTCTCTAAGCTGGATGACAGTCAGAAAGCCAGTTATGCTTCCAGTCTTGCGGGGCAGGAGGCCATGTCCGGTCTGCTGGCCATTGTAAACGCCAGTGATGAGGATTTCGAAAAACTTTCTGCTGCTATCAACAATGCGGACGGTACTGCACAGGAAATGGCCCAAACCATGCAGGACAACCTGCAGGGCGCTGTGGAAGAATTTACCGGAAGCGTGGAAACCCTGGGGCTGGAAGTCTATGAGGGAATGCAGGAGCCGCTGAAAGAGGCCGTCACGGAGGGAATCGAGTATGTGAACCGGTTGACGGAGACCTTCCGTACAGGCGGGCTGGAAGAAGCCGTGGCAGAGACAGGTGAAATTTTTGGGGAACTGGCTGTGAAAGCGGCAGAACAGGCGCCCAAGATGGTCAACGCCTCTGTAAAATTTATCCAGTCCTTTGTAAACGGTATTGCTAAAAATTCTTCCAAACTGCTTTCCGCTGCCAAAAGCATTGTGTCTGCACTGGTAAACGGTCTGGTAAAGCTCCTCCCCAAAGAGGTGCAGAAACCGGTACAGGAAACGGTGAATATCCTGAAAAAATCCTTCGAGGATGGCGGTTTGAAATCCGCCATCAATACTACCAGCAATATTCTGAAAAATTTGGGAACCATTGCCACCAATCTGGCCAGGACGATTTTACCGCCTTTGGCAAAAGCTGTAGATTTTGTAGGAGAAAACCTTGATATCCTTCTTCCCATTGTTTCTTCTGTGACGGCTGCGTTTGCTGCACAGGCCATTGTTTCACAAATTACTTCCATGATGGCTGCCCACAAGGCAATCGTGGAATTATTGACGAAAGCGGAGCAGGCCAATGCCTTACAGCTGTTAGCCGCCAACGGCGCTTTGAGCATCAAAGAGATGCTGGTAGGGGTATTGACAGGAAAGATCACGCTGGCCACCGCTGCGCAGTGGCTGTGGAATGCCGCTATGAGCGCCAATCCCATCGGATTGATTGTCACTGCGGTAGCAGCCTTAACCGCCGGAATCACTGCCCTATGTCTCGTAACGAATGATGGAACCAGCGCAGAAGAGCGCCTGGCGGAATCTACTGCGGCGCTGGGAGAATCTTTTGTTAAAGTCGCAGAAGGAGCAGCAGATTTTTATGAAGGGATTCAAAATGCGGAATCGCACCTGTCAGCCTTTAACGATACCCTGTTTGCTTCTGCTGAGGAACAGCAGGAGCTGCAAACCAACATGGAAGAAGTGCAGAACGGGATCACGTCTATCTGTAAGCTGGCGACCGAAGAACGCCGGGATTATACAGAAGCAGAAATCCAGCAGCTGGACGAATACTTCCAGAAGCTCGCTGACCTGACTCAGCAGCAATTTGATTTGGAACAGCAAAAAGCGGAATCTATTAGACAGGTAGCCGAAACAGAAGCAGAAACCCATCGAGGTTCTCTAGCAGAATATGAGGCTGTTTCTCAGGAATGGATCAACACGGCGCAGGAGCAGTATGAGGCGCAGAAGCAGCTTGCGGAGGAATCTGCAATCAATGAAATTGCCCTGTTGAATCAAAAATACGGTGATCAGGCCACTATGAGCAATGAAGCTTACGCTAAAGAGTACGAAGCCATACTGGCCCGAAAAGAGCAGAATATTACCGCCGCTCAGGAGGAAGTGGGTGCCGTTGTGTCGGCTTTCGAGGAGGGGTATGTGGAACGTTCCCAGAATCTTCAGGATTTTCTGGAAAAAACCAGAGAGTATCAGGAACAGGAGCAGGCAGAACAGGATCAACACAACGAAAAAATGGCGGAATTAAAGCAGAGATTGCAAGATATCGAAAATGACGAAACACTTTTTCTTAATGATAAAAATTATGCAATTGGAAATATTCAACAATCCATGCAAAATGAAACAAGACGGCATAATGAGAAGCTAAAAGATATGCAGGACGAATATCATAAAGAGTTAGATGAAGGCACACAGGAAGAATTGAGCAATTGGCTCACAATGCTGGCTCAAACCGAGCAATACGGCGGGAAAATCTCCAAAGAAAACAAGGATATGGTAGATGACATTCTGGATGAATTGGATGGGCTTTCACCTGAAACCAGAGAGGCTATGAAAAATGCCATGTCCCCCATGCTGGAAGAAATGGAAAACTCAGAACCCGGTCTGTTTGAGAAAGCAGCTGGAATCGCCAACGGTATTTTAAACCGGTTGAAAAGTGCTTTTGATATCCGCTCTCCTTCCCGTAAAACCCGGAAAATTTTTCGGCAGGTTATGGAAGGAGCAGAAGGCGGTTTGCAGGACGAGGTTCCTAAACTGTTAAAGCAGACCGATTCTATCGCTCAAAACGTCATACAGGGATTCCAAAAAGCCAGATTCAATGCTTCGGCACTGGTGCAGCGGATGAAGAGCGCGGTTTCTTCTCAAATGAAATTGGTTTCTGCCCCGGCTGTGGCGTCGGCAGCACAGACTACCGCCGGATTGGCATATGCTTATGCTGGAGAGTCCTCACAGCCTGGCATGCTGCATCGCATAGAAATCCCTTTACAGCTGGATGGTCGGGAAGTTGCCCGAGCTACAGCTGAATATACGGATGATGAGCTGGAAGAAATCAGAAGAAGAAAGGAGCGCGGCGGATGATTGTTTATTTCGAAGAACAAAGCACGACCGATTGGGGATTAAAACTGTATGACTTCCAACTATCTCCACCGGAGCCGCAAACCGTCTATGTAGATGTTCCCTTTCGGGATGGGCCACTGGATTTTTCCACGGCTCTAACCGGTGGAATTGTCCGCTACAAAAATCGCACTCTGACTATGGGATTTGATTTTTCAGGCAGTTGGTCGGAATGGCTGACAGCTATTTCAAAAATCAACAATACATTGCTGGGGCAAAAGCTCCGTATTCGAACAGAGTTGGAACCAGAATATTATTATCTGGGGCGTTGTACTGTCAGCAACTTGAAAGACAGTTTTGCCATTGGCAGCATCACCATTACCGCCACCTGTGACCCGTACAAATACAAGCTGTCGCCCACCGTGAAAGAGTTTGACGTGAGCGGAAGTTTGTCGGTTACTCTGCCAAACGACAGGATGCCTACTGTGCCTACGGTAACGACCAATACGGAAATCACCGTGCAATTCGGGGAAAACAGCATCGTGTTCCCGTCCGGCACACGGCGGGCGCCGGCGCTGCTTTTGACAGAAGGCGAAAACCGGCTGACCCTTACCGGCAGCGGGCATATCAAATTTGAGTATCAGGAGGGAGCGCTGTAATGTATCAGGTGTATTGTGACGGGCAGCTGCTCCACGACCCGAGATTACAGGATTTTCAGCTGCTCTCCCCTTCCCTTTCGCTGGAAGTCAATAAGACCGGCAGCTTCACCTTCACCCAGTATCCCGACCACCCCATGGCCGGGCTGGTACAAAAGCTTCGCTCAGTCATTGCCGTAGAAAAAGACAGGGCTGTCCTCTTTCGAGGGCGGCCTCTTTCCAGTAAAGAGGGGTTTTACGGCCAGCAAGACTATACCTGCGAGGGCGAGCTGGCCTTTTTGCTGGACAGCCGCGTCCGGCCTTTTGAAATGGCGGGCGGGGTTGCAGAGCTTTTCACCTGCCTTATCAATCAGCACAACGAGCAGGTGGATGCATACAAACAGTTCAAAGTGGGAAATGTGACTGTTACCGACCCCAACGACTACATCAACCGCTCCAATGTGACGTATGAGACCACCTTTGACATTCTCAAAACCCGGCTGCTGGACACCCTGGGCGGATATCTGTGGGTACGGCACGAGGCGGACGGCGTATATCTGGACTATCTCGAGGACTTCCCCTATATGAGCACCCAGCGGATTACCTTCGGGGAAAACCTGCTGGACTACGCCCGTACACGGGACGGCAGCGAAATCGCGACTGCTCTGATTCCACTCGGCGCCCGGTTGGAAGACGAAGAAGGAAACCAGACCGACGAACGCCTTACCATCGCCGAAGTAAATGATGGGAAGGACTATGTGTATGACGAGGCCGCCGTGGAGCGGTACGGCTGGATTTTTGCCACGCAAACCTGGGACGATGTGACCCAGGCGGGCAACCTCAAGCAGAAAGCACTGGATGCCCTGCAGGAAAAAATCAAGACGGTGGATACCATTGAAATGACCGCCGCTGACCTTTCCCAGATGAACCAGAATTTTGACGATTTTCGGGTTGGGCAGTATGTGTTTGTGGATTCCCTGCCGCATGGTATGGACGGGGAAAAGTTCCTTGTGACAAAAATGACCTTGCGTCTGGACGACCCCAGCCAGAACAAGCTGACCTTTGGCCGAGTACGCACCAGCTTTACCGAAGAGAGCAACAAAAACGACCAGATCATGGGCGACCTGGTAGACCGCACCGAAGAAGTCATTCAGAATGTCGCCGGAATTTCCAAAAAGAAGCTCTATCGCATTTACATCATCAGCACAGGCGGAGACACCTTCAAAAACGGAGAAGGCAGCACCACCTTACAGGCCGTTGTCTATTCGTGGGATAAAGAAATCACCGCGACGCTGGAGGACAGCCGGTTTCAATGGCTGCGCTCCTCGCAGGATTTGGAGGGGGACGCTGTCTGGAACACTGCCCACGCAAATGACGGTAAGCAAATTGAGGTCACGGCAGAGGATGTACCCGGGCAGGCTACCTTTGTCTGCCGGCTGAAGGATACCGACGCACAGGGACAAATCACGCTCACCATTGTGCAGGACGGAAAGCCCGGTCAACCGGGCAAAGACGGCCAGGACGGCCAGGACGGAAAAGACGGCGAAGATGCGGCTATTATCAGCCCCACCGAGCCGGAAGATAAAACCAAACTGTGGTGTGATACCAGCGGAGAGCCGCCTCTGCTCAAGCAGTGGGATGGTGAAAAATGGGTGGTCGTGGGCGACCCGTCCGATACCATCCAGCAGGTGTATGAGGATGTGTATTCCATCATCGACCAGACGGCCGACGAAATCAAAATGGAAGTATCGGAGAGCACCTATGCAAAGGGCGAAGTAGACCAGCTTCTCAGCGAAATGAGCAGCACGCTTACCCAGACGGCGGAAGGCTGGGAAATGGAATTCAATGAGTTCAAGAGCTGGGTAGAAAACACCAACGGCGAAAACCAGACCGCTTTTGAAGAGCTGCGAAAATACATCCGGTTTATCGAAGGAAATATCGAGCTGGGCGACCAGAACAACGATTTGAAATGTATTATCAGCAACACGAAAATTTCCTTTGAGCAGAACGGTGCAGAGGTAGCCTATATCTCGAACAACAAGCTGTATATCACCAACGCGGAGGTTCTGGATCGATTTACGGTCGGCAATCCGTCCAGCGGGTATTTTGACTGGATTCCCCGTGCAAATGGGAATCTGGGTATGAAATGGAGGGCAGGCTGATGGCGGAAATCGTAAAAAATTATAGCAACGGCTCCTCCATCAAAGTGGTGTATTCCTACACCCAGAATGTGAGCAAAAACCAGAGTACCATCACCATGACGCTGTACGTGAAGCGCGACGCATACGGCCCCAGCTGGAACACCCGCTGTGACGCCTACATCCAGCTGGACGGCAGCAAGGTCATGACGTACACCAGCAACTTCAATATCGGTACCAGCTGGGTAAAAATCGGCTCTACGGTGAGCAAAACCGTTTCGCACAATTCAGACGGTACAAAATCGGTCAGCATCAAGGGCTTTTTCGACTCCCTCGGCCTGACCAGTAAGCTCACCGACCTGACGGTAACCGGCAATGTCGCGCTCACAACCATCCCGCGTACCAGCAGCTTTACGCTTTCTACGTCTTCGGTGACGGCCGGAAGCACCAGCATGACGGTGAACATCAGCCGGGAATCCTCTTCTTTTATCCATACCGTACAGTGGAAGCTGGGCGACCACACCAAGAGCACCACCGGCGTGGGGACATCCGCTTCCTACACCATCCCGGAAAGCTGGCTGGACGCCATTCCCAACAGCACCAGCGGCACCGGTACGGTGACGGTCACCACGTACAACGGCAGTACCAAAATCGGCAGCAGCAGCAAGAGCTTCACTGTCAAGGCCGCGTCGGACGTTGTGCCCAGCTTTACCGGCATT
>DVIY01000017.1 GCA_018710915.1 Candidatus Gallacutalibacter pullistercoris | reverse complement strand
AAAAAATAATAGAACCGCCTCGGAACTCTTGACTTTTATTTCTGGACGGACTACAATAAATAAGCTTTTGAAAAACTGCATTTTATGTATAACAATACAATATGTTTGTATATTTTTGGACCCTGTAAAGGAGGGGTTATCATGCATGAATTTTTAAAAAGAACATGGGCAGAGATTAATATGAATGCCATCGATCATAATTTCCGGGTAATCCGTTCCACACTGAAACCCGGCGTGAAAATGTGCTGTGTAGTCAAGGCTGACGCTTACGGCCATGGCGCGCCCATGGTGGCAAGGGAATACCAGCGGCTGGGCGCTGACTGGTTTGCCGTTTCCAATCTGGAAGAGGCCATTCAGCTGCGTCGCTGCGCTATTACCCGGCCCATTCTGATTTTGGGCTATACGCCGCCGCAGAAAGCCGAAGAGCTTTCGGAGCTGAATATTTCCCAGAGTGTGCTCTCGCTGGACTACGCCCGCCAGCTTTCCGGCTATGCACAGGTAGCCGGGGTACAGGTGAAAATGCATCTGAAAGTAGATACCGGCATGAGCCGCATCGGGTTTGTTTACCAGACGCCGGAAGAAGGCGCAGAATCTCTGAACGAAATGGAAGAAGCCTGCCGTCTGCCGGGATTGATTCCGGAAGGTGTCTTCACCCATTTTGCCGTATCGGATGACGGCAGCGAAGGCGAGGACTTTACCCTGCACCAGTTTGCCTGTTTCCAGGAAGCCATCGATACCTTACAGGCGAAAGGGATTCATTTTGCCATCCGTCACTGTGCCAACAGCGGCGCGGTGGTGGACTATCCGGAATTACAGCTGGACATGGTGCGCCCGGGCATTATCCTCTATGGAATGGAACCCTCCGACAGCGTTCAGCACCCGCTGGATTTGCGCCCGGCCATGGAACTGAAAACGGTCATCTCTCAGAAAAAAGCCATTCCCGCCGGAGCAACGGTCAGCTATGGCCGCACCTTTACCGCCCAAAAAGAAACCGTTATCGCCACGGTTCCCATCGGATACGCAGACGGATATCCCCGGAAATTTTCGGGTAAAGCAGAAATGCTGGTACACGGCAAGCGTGCGCCCATCGTTGGACGGGTGTGCATGGACCAGCTGATGCTGGATGTCACGGACATTCCCGAGGCTCGGGAGGGCGACGTGGTAACCGTGTTCGGCCGGGATGAAAACGCCTTTTTGCCGGTAGACGAGCTGGCCGCTCTCAATGACACCATTCACTATGAAATGGTGTGTCTGGTGGGAAAACGCGTTCCGCGGATTTACTGGAAAAACGGCAAGCAGGTGGGCGAACTGAACTACATCTGCCCTGCGGAATAAATAACCTTTTATTTTATCAAAAAGCTGCATCATTTCAAAACTGCAAAGCCGTCCGCATCATTCACAGCGGACGGCTTTTTTGTTGAAAAAATCGGATTTGTCATCAAAATATAATAAGAATTTTTTAATTTGAAATGATAAAATAGGACTATCAACCAAGCGGAGGAGGAGTTTTTATGACGCTTGATATTTCCCGGTATGCCGGAACAGACCGGACTGGGGCCTGCCGCGGGGAAGTACTGGAATCCCGTTTGCAGGAAGTACTGGAGCATATCCGTACCCGGGGTGTTTCTATTTGCCGCGGGCGGGAAGTGATGACCGGATACAGCTACGGAGAGTTTTATGACTGGGATTTATACTTTGAAACGCTCTTTCTTTCCTATTTCGGCGTGAACAAATTCTGCCGGAATAATGTAGAAATGTTTCTGGATGCACAGGAGCCGAGCGGGTTTGTCGCGCGCACCATTATGGAGCCACGGCAGCGGCAGCATTTCAAACCATTTCTGGCACAAACGGCCCTGCTGGGATGCCTGCAAACCGGCGACTGCCGCTGGCTGGAAGGCAAATACTGGGCCCGCTTAAAACGCTATCTGCATTACTGGTTCTGGCATTGCGACGCCGACAAAAACGGCCTGTGCTATTGGGACAGCGCCGACCACAGCGGCATGGACAACCAGTGCCTTCGCGCCGGTGAAATCGGCACCAAAGATGTGGAAGGCGTTGACCTGAACTGCTATCTGGTGCAGGAACTCGATGCCATGGGGCATTTGGGAGAACTTCTGGGGCACAAAGAAGAAGCCGCACACTTTTTCGAACACGCGCAGCAATTGCGGACGAAAGTCGAAGAAATCTTCTGGGATGAAGCAGACGGTTTTTACTATGATCGCAGTGAAGAGCGCGGGGAACTGATCCGGGTCAAAACCATTTCAGGGCTGATGCCGCTCTGGTGTGGGGCTGCCTCTCCTGAACGGGCAAAACGTCTGGTACAGGAACATTTAATGAATCCCCGTGAATTCTGGCTGGAATACCCCGTAGCAACCTGGGCCAAAAACGAAAAAGGATATTATCAGCAGCGCAAGGGTGGGGAGTGCAACTGGATGGGATGCACCTGGATTCCCACCAATTACATGCTTTTCCACGGCCTGATGGAGTATGGGTTTAAAAAAGAAGCTGGGATGCTTGCCCGAAAAACTTATGAACTGGTCATCAGCGAAAGCACAACCCGGGAATACTATAACGCAGAAAACGGATGCGGCCAGGGACTGAGCCCCTTCTGGGGATGGAGCACACTGGGATACCTGATGCTCATGGAATGGACAATTGGCTATAACCCCATGGATCACAATCGTCGCGAATTTTTCACGTTGGCTGGTTTTTCGGCAAATCTGTAAACGACAAAATTCTTACAAAACAAAAGGCTTCTGCAAAGCAATTTGCAGAAGCCTTCTTCATACAGCTATTACAGCACGCAGTAATCAGCCATATATTTTTCCATAGCGGGAAGAACCTCACCGTAGGTTCCCTGCTCCTTCAGATATTCATAGATATCCTGCACGGTAACCAGCGCATGTACGTTAATGCCGAATTCCTCCTGCACTTCCATAATGGCGGTCTTGCCGGGAGTCTGTCCCACTTCACAGCGGTTCACAGAAATAAACATGTCATTGACCTTCACATTGCCGCAGGCTTTCAGCACGGGCATGGTCTCGCGCACAGCGGTACCGGCTGTAATCACGTCTTCAATAATGATAATGCGGTCGCCGTCCTTGGGCTTGTAACCGACAATGCTTCCGCCTTCGCCGTGGTCTTTGGCTTCTTTGCGGTTGAAGAAATAGGGCTTGTCAATGCCAAAATCACGTGCCAGTGCGCCGGCTGCTGCCGTTACCAGCGGAATTCCCTTATAAGCCGGGCCAAACATGGCGTCAAAATCATCGCCGCAGGCTTCCTTCACCAGAGCAGCATAGAAGTCGCCGAGCTTGGCGATCTGGCCGCCGGTGCGATAGTTGCCGGTATTCACAAAATAGGGTGTATGACGGCCGCTCTTGGTCACGAACTGGCCAAAACGAAGCACGTCTGCACTCATCATAAACTCAATAAATTCTTTCTTTGCAGGTGTCAGCATGAAAGATCCCTCACTTTGTTGTAATGTAAGGTTATTATAGCAGATATTGCGCAAAAAGCCCAGCAGTTTTTCAAAGAAGCTTATTCTGCCAGACGGCGCATCAGGTATGCCTGAATCTCATCATCGCCGTACAGCAGCCCTTCGTGACCGTATTCCGGGAAGCAGATCATCTGCTTGGGGCAGGTCAGGTTATTGTAGGCGGCCATCTGTGCATACGGCGGGCAGATGGGGTCAGAAAGGCCTATCATCCACAGAATATCGCACTGGATATCACGCACACGGTTTTTGGTGTCGATATAGCCCAGACGGTTGAAGAAGAATTCCTCTTTGCGGTGCATGGGGTCGCGCTGGCGGAAATACCAGGTCAGCTCCTCAAAGCCGGAGCCTTCCAGGCCGCGCTTATAGACCCCCTGAAAATCGCACAGATACGGATAGATAGCAACGGCGCCCTTGAGGTTGGGGTTCAGGCTGGCACAGGCCAGCGTCAGCGCGCCGCCCTGTGAACCACCGCAGGCAAACACATTGGTTTCATCCACAAACTCCATGTTCATCAGGATGCGTGCACACTGGCCTGCATCCAGGAACACATTGCGGTAGAACATTTTGTCCGGGTTTTCACATTCCAGGCCGCGGATGATGTGGCCGCTCTGTGTATTTCCGCGGTCATATACGCCGCAGTCAGAACTCTCGCCGCCCTGTCCGCGCACGTCCATAGCCAACACGCAAAAGCCCTCTGCCACATAACGCAGCTTCTGGCTCCAGTCGCCGCTATTGCTCCAATAGCCGTGGAAAAGCACAATTGCCGGCATTTTGCCGCTCACATTGCGCGGCTTCAAGAACTGGCAGTGCACCCGTGCGCCGCCCACACCGGTAAAATACAGATTCCACGCTTCGCAGCTTTTGGCTTTAAAAGAAGTTTCTTCCAGTTCGTATTCCAGAGAAGCTGCTGCCAGCTCTGCTTTGGCGCGTGCCCAGTACTCGTCATAGTCGGCCGGAGCCTCTCCGGTGCCGTGATAGCCGAGGTACGGTTCAATCTTGCTGCGATATAATTCCTGCATAAAAATTCCTCCTGTCGATTTTCAAGAAAACAGGGCAGGAAACCCGCAAATGCCGGCCCTGCCCTGGAAACACTGTCTTATTCAGCCTGTGCCATGAATTCCAGATTCTTGCGGATCAGTTCAGTACGCTGTGCTACGCAGTCGCAGGAACGCAGGGCGTCCTCGGGGGTGTTAAACACATAGTCGCACAGACGGTCAATCGTGGTGGTAGCTACATGCAGCCGCGTGTCGCTGGATGCATAGTAGATGTACACTTCACCGTTATCGCGGGCAATCGCGCCGTTGGTGAATACCACGTTGGAAACGTCGCCTACGCGCTCTGCACCCATAGGAGCAATCAGGTATCCGCCAGGCTCTGCAATGACCTTCCACGGCTCGTTGAGGTCAGTAGCAAATGCATAGATGACATAACGCAGGCCATCCGCTGTATTGCGCACGCCGTGAGCAATGTGAATCCAGCCCTTTTCGGTCTTAATCGGAACTGCGCCGGCGCCGTTCTTTTCCTCAGTAATGGTGTGGAAACGACGGGCGCTGGTGATGATCTCCTCATCGATGACAGCATGGCAGATGTCGTCGCACAGGCCAAAGCCCACACCGCCGCCGGAACCGGTATCGATGAAGCCGTCCATCGGACGGGTAAAGAAAGCATACTTGCCGTTCACGAACTCGGGGAACAGCAGCACGTTACGCTGCTGGGGAGAACGCAGGGTGGTCAGGTTGTCCAGACGCTCCCAGTTCTTCAAGTCCTTGGTACGGACAATGCCGGCAGCTGCAACAGCAGCAGACAGGTTGCTGGTGGTGGTATCCTTGCTCTCGGAGCAGAACACGCCATAAATCCAGCCATCCTCATGCTTGGTCAAACGCATATCATATACGTCGGTCTCATTGGGGCAGGTGTCGGGCAGCTGTACGGGATAATCAAAGAAACGGAAACCGTCTACCGGGGAATCGCTGACTGCCACGCCGAAGAAGGACTTGCGATCCACACCCTCAATACGGGCTACCAGATAGTATTTGCCATCCAGCTCGATGGCGCCGGAGTTAAATGCGCTGTTGATGCCCAGACGCTTCATGAAATAGGGGTTGGCCTCGGGGTTCAGGTCATATTCCCAGCTGAGGGGGAAGTGCTCGCGGGTCAGCACCGGGTTCACCCAACGGGTGTAGATGCCGTTGTAGTCGTCGGAAGGCTCGTTTTTGCGGGAGAGGAGGGCTTCCTTCTTCTCCAGCTGGCGGTAGTATTCCTCGTGAAATTTCATTCTGCATTCCTCCTTATGATTTCAAAGCACATACGGCCATTGTGATACGGGCACTTCCAGGGCTCTACAATCGGCTTTTCCTTTACAGGTTCGCCGTTGTCGTCCAGAAGCCAGAACCACTCAGAACCGGGACGGGGGTCTACCACCTTCTCACGGATATAGTCCAGCACATCCTCGGCGGCCTGCTTGTACTCTGTACGTTCGGGTTCTTTCTGCCAGGCATTCAGGAAACCGAGGACCGTCTCGGCCTGTACCCACCAGACGCGGTTTTTGTCGTCTACGCCGTTCACGCACTCATTCCACAGGGAATGTTTGTGATAGGCGGTATGATAGATCTCGTTGGCGAGATCAGAGTTGATGGCAAAAATCTTGCGGTTGAGCTCTTCATCGCCCAGCAGCGAGCAGCCCCAGTCAACCAGCCAGGAGGACTCGATATCGTGGCCATAGGAGTGCATGTCCAGCAGGCTGTTGAAATCCTTGTCGAAAAAGACTTCCTGACGGTGCTTTTCAGGGTTGTAGATATCCACTTCATAGCTCTTCAGGATGCGGCGCAGGCTCTCGCCGACCTCGGGGTCATGCGTCACCTGATACAGTCCGCTGTATCCTTCGAACACATGCAGCAGGGTGTTCATGGTCTTTTCAGCCATCACACCGTTTTCCGAGAGCTTCTCGTTGGAAACAGGATGGAAGGTTTCATCAAATGCTTCCAGGAATCCACGGGAATCTGTGCAGCGCTCTTCGATAATATGATAGAGCTCCTTTGCCATGGTCAGCGCTTCTTCACAGCCAGTTGCCTGATAATAAGAAGACAGTGCATAAATGGCAAATGCCTGATTATAAGTGTGCTTGGTGCTGTCAAATACAGTACCATCATAATTCAGAGACCAGAACACGCCGCCGTTCTTGCGGTCATAGCAGTAATCGCGCAGGAACTTGTATGCGTGGTCAGCTTCATCCAGCAAGTCCTTTCGGTCGAGCACCATAGCGGCGTTCGAGAAGAACCACAGGATTCGGCTGTTCAGGATGCAGCCTTTGACCGCTTTTTTGTCAAGCTTCAGGTCAAAGTCCATCCAGCCGTAATACCCGCCGAACTCATTGTCGCGCAGGCTCATCCAGAACGGCAGGATGTTGCCGGTCAGCATGTCTCGGGCTTTTTGTACCATCGTCAAAGAGAAGACCTCCTCAGAACCGGATTCCCAAAAGGGGAGTCCGTTATTTTATGTACCAGCTGCGGGAGCCGCACCCTGGGGGTTACAGAGAACCACCACACAGCCGCCGCTGCCTGGAGTAAGTTTCAGTCCGGCAACACCTGCCGGAATCATCCATTCTTCCGCCTTATGCACAGGGCAGCTGCCGCCCTGCCAGGAAAACGTGCCGTCGCCCTCCAATACAATGGCAATCTGCACGGCACCGGTAGAGAGCAATTCTACAGGCTTCTCCGCTTCCAGACGGGTAAAGGAAAAATAATCTGTCTGCGCCGGGCCAATGAGCATCAGCTCACGTCCCCAGTCTCCTTCCCGAATCACCTTGGGAGGGATCCGGAAATGTTGCAGATTTTCTTCATAATTGCGGCTGCAATAATGATAGCAGCCCAGCAGCCGTTCGCGGTGTGCAGCTTCTTCCTCCAGCGTATGAGGGCCGCGCAGCTTGTGCGCACCCACCGTAATGTCAGAGGCTTCCTGCACTTCTACCACAAAGCATCCCCCGCCAATGGCGTGAGGTGCACCGGCTTCGATAAAGAACACATCGCCGGCCTGTACGGGAATTTTGTGGCAGCAGGCTTCCATCGCAGAAATATCCTCTGCGTCATAGCCCTTTGCAAATTCTTCCTGTACATTCCCCTCGCGGAATCCCAGCAGTACATAAGGCGGCTCTTTGGCATCTTCCCGCAGGCCAATCACGTACCAGCTCTCTTCCTTTCCGAAGGGGCTGTCAAAATGCTTTGCGGCATAGGGACGCGTGGGATGTGTCTGCAAGCCCAGCTGGCGCTGTGCGTCCAGCAGCTTTACCAGAAAACCAAGCGTTTCGCCCACACGCTCTACATGCGCTTTTCCCAGCACATGCAGCGGGTCACGCTGAATCGCCTCGGGAACAAAACACTCGGTACCATCGGGCAAAATGCACCGGGCATATCCTTCTGTGCTGCCCTCTCCGGCATAGCACACCAGCGTGTCAGACCCTACCCAGGCTTCGGGGCGTCCATCATCCTGTGCAGGTTCGACCCCGCGAAAACGGTCAATTTCCCGTCCGCCGGGATACCGCACCAGCTTGTTCGGCACAAGCTTCCACGGCGCCTGATAAAATTCCATATTCAAACAACTCCTTTTCCCCGGCAGCACCCAAAATCCACCGCCGGGCAGCCAGCTTTCAAAGGCAGCCTTTGAAAGTCCTCCGCAGCGCGGGAAGGCAACCTTCCGCGCGCCGGGAGATGGAAAAACCCTTTATGTGTAAATGTGTATTACAGGAACCGGAAGTCCTTCACGCTGGTTGTGCGGGTAAATTGCAGCCGCACATCATGCAGGCCTTCCACCGGACGGATGGGGCATACGCACGAGACAAACCGTGACAGGCTGCCCGTGGTGGGAATCCGGCAGCTGCCCAGCTCTTCGCCGGTTGCCTGGTCCAGAATCTTCAGCTCTGCACCGCCTGCTGGGCTGGAAAGAAGCGCTTCAAATGAAGTACAGCCGTCCAGGCACAGGTTGCGGTAAATCGCAAAGCCCTGAAAATCTTCTGCCAGGAAGTATTCGCGATTATCTGCACGGTCGGTAAGGAATTCCACCCCATTGTAGTCATCGGCTTCCAGCGCATTGATCCAGCGCTCTGCGCATTTTCCGGTAATTTCCATGCCATCCACATCATAAGCGCACTCGCAGCGGATGTCGCGGCTCGATGCACCAGCCTGCAACCGATATGTGCCCTTCTGCACGGTAAAGCCCTGTACATCGGGGTTATAGAATGCCAGATCTGAAACAGGCACACGCAGTTCCACCATCACAGATTCCCCTGCTTTCAGATGAATCCGGCGGAAGTCCTTGAGTTCGCGTTCCGGACGGGTAAAGGGACAGGCAGGCGGTGCGGCATACAGCTGTACCACTTCGTCGCCATCATATTTACCCGTATTTTCTACCACCAATGCGGCGACCAGTGCGCCGTTTTCCTCACGCACCTGCATATCGCGATAGGCAAAGCTCGTATAGCTCAAGCCATAGCCAAAGGGATACAGCGGCTCACCCTGATAATACAGGTATGTGGTGTGGTTTTTCATAATATCATAATCGCCGATTCCCGGCAGATCACGGCAGCTGCGATACCAGGTAGTGGGGCAGCGTCCGGCGGGGTTATTCTCTCCAAAAACAGTTGCTGCCGCTACATCACCCAGGGACGGGCCGATGTGTGTGGAGTGCAGCACAGCAGCCGCTGTCTTTTCTTCCTCTACAATCGAATAGGGATAACCACTGACCAAATACAGCACTGTATTGCCGTTTGCAGCAGCTGCTGCGTCCAGAATTGCCTTCTGTGAATGGGGCAGACGGATGTCGGGGCGGTCGTACTCTTCACGGGCGACAATCAGCGGATGGTTGCCCGCTGCCACGATGACGGCATCGGCTTTTTCTGCCAGTGCAGCTGCGCGGTCTGCGCCGCAGGAGACGGTCTCCACTTCAAAGAAGAGTTCATCTCCAAAAGCACCCGAAACCGAGGAGAACAGGCTTCCGTCTGCCGCAGCGCGGACATCGCTCTTGCGCCAGGTTTTCAGCTGTACGCCTTCCTCACAGGGGGTAACATAGAACATCTCCCGCACAAACCAGCCGTAAGCAGTTTCAGAAGTGCAGGCTACCGGTGCAGAAACCATATCTGCCATGCTATCCGCCAGATACTTCCGGGTCTTTACCGAGCGCAGCGTGCAGGCGCCGAAATCCCAGTCTGCCAGCTCGAACAGTTCGCTGTCAGAAATCGCATCGGCATCTGCCGCGCAGCGTCCATCTTCTTTTACAGACAGGTATTTTCCGGTCTTGCGCGAACGAATTGCCACACGGTCAAAGCACTCGTCAAAGAGCACGCGCTCTGCACCCAGACGACGGCGGAAGCCCTCCACCACAGGAATTTCGTCCGTTGCATGGCCGCAATACCAGCAATGATAGTTTTCATTGGAAAGCGGGCCAACCACAGCCACAGTGCCGGTTTTGGCTTCATCCAAAGGCAGCAGGCCGTTATTTTTCAGCAGGATCACCGATTCCCGTGCGGCTTTTTCTGCCAGTGCAAGATGTTCAGGAGTGCGCACACAATCGCTGGTCAATGCTGCATAGGGGTTCCCTTCCGGTTCGTCAAACTCACCGGTCATAAAGCGAACCTCAAAAGCAGAAGCAATTGCACGGTCCATATCTTCCTCGCGCAGCAGTCCATCACGCAGCGCTTCCAGCACAGCCGGCTTGACCATCTCGTTGCCATCCAGCATCAGGTCTGCGCCCTTGCCCAGAATTGCGCCGATAGATTCCGCGTGCGTGTGGAAAGTCCGGTGCTCGGTGACGTTCTGGTTAAAGTCGCCGCCATCGCTGACCGCCAGTTTCAGGCCCCAATCGGGCTTGCACTCGTTCCAGATGATGGGGTTATTTACGCCTTCCACGCCGTTGATGAGGTTATACGCGGTCATCAGTCCGGGTGCACGGCCCTTCTTTACAATATCGCGGAAAACCTTGAGATAATATTCCTGCTTCAAACGCACGGGGATATTGGAATTGCTGGTCCTTCTCTCCTCCTCATAGTTGTTGGCATAAAAATGCTTCAGGATAGGAATGGTCTTCCAATAGCGGCTGTCCTCGCCAGCAAGCCCACGGGTATAGGCAATATTCATACGCGCCGCCAGGCAGGGGTCCTCACCGTAAGCCTCTTCATTGCGGCCCCAGCGCGGGTCACGCTCCATATCCACGGTCGGCCCAAACAGGTACAGCGATGCCGGGACTGCGTCGGAGTTCACACTGCCGCGCACCTCATCGCCTGCCAGCTCGCCGAGCTGCTGCATCAGTGCATCGTCAAACATAGCCGCCATGCCGTAAGGCTGAGGCAGTATGGTGGTCGGATATCCGACACGGTAATCCATGGGGTCTCTCGAAACCATGCCCCGGGCAATTTCCAGGCCGATCCGGCAGCTTTTAATTCCCAGACGCGGAATCTCTTCCATATGGCTGGTAAGCTGTCCGGCTTTTTCTTCCAGCGTCAGCCGGGAAACCAGATCTTTGGCCCGTTCGGCAAACGAAAGCGAGGGGTCCTGGTACGGATATTTTTTCATCATGCTTCACCCTTTCAACAAAAAATAATGATAAGTTTTTTAATTATGATTTTTTGGGTTCAAAAATGGGGCAGAGCAGCCTGGGGCACTCGCTGCAATTTTCAACGCGAATGGTTTTCTCTGCTCCGGGGAGCATTTCAAAATAGTTATCGCTCAAATGGGTGCGGTCATCGCTGCACAGCAGGCATACGACCGGTACATAGCTTTCAGCGCGCACAGTGACGAGCATGTCATCTCCGTCTTTCTGTGCAGAGATGATTTCTGCTTTTGCCTCTGGCAGGGGCAAGTCACGATAATAGGGGCGTACACTGGTGGCAGTCTCCAGGCCTTCGGCCTTTGCATACCAGAAGCCATCCTGCACGGTATACCCAGACGGAACCGCTACCGGCTGCTGCCAGGAATGTGCTCCTGCCTGCACTGTCAGCATATGCTTCTCTTTGACTTCGCCGTCAAAGCCCATGAAGCCGTATTCAATTTCCCAGGTGCAGTTTTCGGGGGTTTCATTGATGACTGTCAGCACGGCCTGTCCATCCAGCACCTTCCAAATCATTTTTTGCTCTGCAAAGGCCCGTTTGAGATAGTAGAAAGAAACTTTTCGGGTCAGATAGTAATCAATCGGCGTCCAGCCTGTTTCCGGCCAGCAGTCGTTGTACATCCAGATCAGGTCGCCGTGGCAATACGGTTTGGTTCGCAGCGTTTCTGCCATATCGCGATACAGGCTGCCGTGAAGGATTCCGCTATACAACAGATATGCATCCACCGTAAGGTTGTCTGTAGAATGCAGATGGTTTCCGATTCCTTCTATGATAGACGCATGTTTATTCTCGCGCTCTCCATGATGCTCCCAGATTTTACTGTCCAAAGTGACAGGTTCCCCATCATGGAAACGTTCTACCGAACTGCGCACGGGCGCCCCCTGGAAGCCGAATTCACTGGAAAAACGGGTGGTCAGCCGGTCAAATGCCTCCAGCTCATAATTGAATTTCATCATGGTTTCTTCGCAGCGTCCCAGCCATTTCCACACATGCGAATCGCCTGCATCCTGATCATTGGCATGCTCGCCAAAGAAAGGTGTGCTGGGCGCATAGGGAATCTGCGGTGAATTTTTCTGCACCATGGCAGGCTGTACATAGTTGAAAATTTTTCCGCCCACCAACCGTTCCGGACGAATATCCTCTGGGAACCAGTCGGTATAGGATTCGTGAATTTCGTTGTTGCCGGTCCAAATCGCCATACAGGGATAATGGGCCAGACGTTTGGTCTGATAATCCGCCTCCAGCTCCGCCTGATGCAGGAACCAATCCAAGTGGTCGGGATAGAAGGCGCATGCATACATAAAGTCGTGCATCAACAGAATACCATTTTCGGAACAATACTCATAGAAGCAGTCCGGCTCATAGGTGCCGCCGCCCCACATACGCAGCATGGTGAAATGCATGGCTTTGGCTTCTTCCACCAATGTGCGGTAGGTAGATTCCGGTGTGCGCAGATAGACAGAATCGGTGGGAACCCAGTTGCCGCCCTTGCACCAGACCTTTACACCGTTGACGATAAACGCATATTCGCGGGTACCGTCTTTCAGCTTTTCGTGGCTTAGCTTGATGGTACGAATTCCAATCCGGCAGGGCTTCATCTCATTCTGTGCACCGCGGCAGAGCACATGTGCTTCTACATCATACAAATTGGGGTCTCCATAGCCGTTCGGCCACCACAACTCGGGATTCTCAATGGCGCACGGTTCGTGGATGAAGTTCAGGCCGCCGCACAGATACAGCTCGCGCTTGCCCTGTGCCACGATTTTGCCATTCCGGCGGATAGTGTATTCGAGCACCGTGTCGTCTGCACTGTACAAACGCAGGTTCTCAATCTCAAAGAAGAGATCCAGCTCGGCCTTTTCTTCACAGATGGAAAGCGTATCTGCCCGGAACGCACTGATTCTGGCGCCGGAAACCCCTTCGAGATAAATATTGCGTCCAATACCGCAAGTCGGCACCGGCTTGCACCAGTCCCAGCCATAGGTAAATTGCGGCTTTCGCAGATAAATACGCTGATCGTGCACCGCAAAAGAACTGTCACAATAGAATGACACCGAGTCGCGGTCATAGAAATCTTCTATACCGGAGGTCAGGCGGATAATGATCTGGTTTTCGCCTTCATGCAAAAACCGTTTGATGTCCTCATAAAACGGGACGAATGTATTTTTATGTTGTGCTGCAGGAATTCCGTTTACCATAATGTCGGCTTTATAGTCCAGCATCTCAATAAACAGGCGCACTTCTTCCTGCGCCAACAGCTCGCTGTCAACCGTAAAATCTTTCACAAACCACCATGAAAGATTGCGAATCCACATAATATCCTTGGTATTTTCTTTTAAAAATGGCTCTTCTATAACGCCATTTTCCATCAGAGGCGCAATCACATCGCAGGGAACATTCGCCTGCATAAAGCCGCCGCGAATCGGGAAAGCGTGGTCGCCACCGCGCTTCAAAACATACATTTTCTGGCCAAATGCTTCCGGCGGATTCTCACCATGACGGAGCACCTGCTGCCACTGGTCTGCGGTCACATCCAGAAACTCCGCACGAAGCTTCCAGGCGCCTGCAAGAGATTGCTTTTTCATTTCTTTATACAACTCCTCGTTTGCGCTGCCACCCCAATTGGGTGCACGCTTAAAAAATATATAGGGGAGGCTTTCCAGGAGAAGGAACCTCTCCAAAGAAAACCTCCCCTACCTCAAACGACAGCAGGGAAAGAAGATTATTTCTTTACCCTGCTGTCGTTCGAACTACTTCTTCATAAATCCGATTGAGCGGCGGCAAGCCGCCCAATCAGATTATTTTTTCAGGTCAAGCCCAATTATTCTGCGTCGCCATTGCAGTTGTTGGTGTTGTTGGAAACATACTCTTCCTTAGCAGCCTCCAAGCCATCGTAGACTTCCTGAGCGTCTGCCAGGACCTCTTCCAGGCCATAGCCGTTCAGGGACTCGATGTAAGCGTTCCAGCCTTCATCACTGATATCTGCCTGGCCGCCGATTACACTCCACATATACTTCTTGGCGGCGTCACCGATGTTAGTGCCGTTATCCTTCCAAGACTGTGCGAAGTTGGGATCCTGCCATTCGACCAGCTGTGCATAGCGGTCACGGCTGTTTTCGCCGGACTTGTCAAACAGGGCCTTCGTGTCGGCAGTGTTGGCAATGTTGCCTTCGTCCTTTCTGTTGAACAGGTTGTCAAACAGATACAGGCCGATGTTCTGCTCGTTGTTCTCCTGAGACTGGGCGCCCACGATGGGAGTATACACGCCATCTTCCATGGTATAGTGCTCGCCCTCAGTGCCCCAACGGCGATGGATGTAGTTGTCCAGGCTGTTCATATCGTCCCAAATTGCATACAGTCTCTCGGGATCGGAACAGGTCTGGGTAATTGCGAAATAAGCCCAGGCTGCGCTGGTTGCGGGGTCTTCCTGCGGATTGCCGTTCTCGCCGGCAACCATATCGATGGGAACCCACTCAGCATCGGGGTTGTTGGCGTAGAAGCTGATCATAGTCTGGCTGTCGGGGTTGTTGTATGCGCACCAGCTGTAGGTAACGCCGAAGCCGCCCTTGGCCATTTCCTGGTCACGGTCAGTGTTGGTGATAATGCTGGGATCAATATAACCCTTTGCATACAAGTCAGCGCACTCAGCCAGCCACTTCTGGGTGTTGGGATGTGCGGGGCCATACCAGACTTTGCCTTCGTTGTCCACAGTGAACCGGTCATAGTGGGTATAGTCATAACCCTGGATCCAGGGCCAGAAGGAACGGAAGTCTTCACCGTCGCAGTTCATACCATAGGTGTCGTTCTCACCATTGCCGTCGGGATCCTGCTCGGTAAATGCAGCCATAACTTCACCCAGCTCTTCCACGGTAGTGGGGGCTTTCAGGTTCAGTGCATCCAGCCAGTCCTGACGGATCCACAGGCATTCGCAGGAGGGTTCTGCCACGTCGCCGGGAATACGATAGATGGCGCCGTCAGCTTCTGTTGCATAGAACAGGGTCATGGGGTCCATCTTGTTGTAGTAGTCACGCATGTTGGTATAACGGTTCATGTAGTCGGAAACGTCTACCAGGAAGCCGGCCTCTTTCCACATTGCATAGTCGGAGTCCATGCTCCACCACCAGATAATGTTGGGCATGGTGTCGGTTGCGCTCATCAGGTTGCGGATCTGCTGCTGACCGTCGTTCCAGCCGGGCAGAACCTTCAGTTCAATGTTGATATTGTACTTCTCTTCCAGTTCCTTTTCGATGGTGCTGTCGCTCTGTGTGAAGCCCGTCATAACAGAAACGGAAACGTTCATGGTGTTTTCTTCGCCCTTGAAATCATTTACGACATCAAGGGGCTCCTCACGCAGGGCAGGGATGTCGCTGTTGCCGCCGCCAGACGCCGGAGCGTTGTTACAACCGGCAAAAGCGCCGAGCATCATGGCACCGGCGAGCAGTGCGCACAATACTTTTTTAATGTTGCTCTTCAAAAAAATTCCTCCTTTTACTTCGTTGTGCTTTTCCTTCAGGCACAAGAACTGCTTTTTTATGATCACCGGCTGCCGAACCCCCGGCAGCCGGGAAACCATCACTTCAAATAAGTTTCACTTGTAAAAAGCCAAATCAGCCCTTTACGCCGCCAATCATAACACCCTTTACAAAATACTTCTGTACGAAGGGATATACGATCAGGATCGGGACCGTTGCCACGATAACAGAACCAGCTTTGATTGTGGTAGCAGTGGTGTTGTTGGTACCAACAACCTGAACACCAGCCTGCTGCATAGCCTGTGCAGTATTGGTCAGCATATTGCGCAGAACCTGCTGCAAGGACCAGAAGGTGTCGGTGTTGCTGTACAAAACAGAGGACAGGTAGTCGTTCCAGTACATTACTGCATTGAACAGGGCAATGGTTGCAATCGTTGCTTTGGACAGGGGAAGGATAATGCTGAAGAAAATGCGCAGATCGTTTGCACCGTCAATATGGGCAGCTTCTTCCATGCTGGGAGAAATAGAGGTAAAGAAGCTTCTCATAATGATAACGTTGTAAGCGCTGACCATCAAAGGCAGAATCAGAGCCCAGATGGTATTATACATGCCCAAATTACGAACCAGCAGGTAGTTCGGGATCATACCGGCGTTAAAGATCATGGTGAACAGGATCAGCAGCATGCAGACTTTACCGCCGCGCAGACGGGATTTACTGAGCGGATATGCGGTAGTAGCGGTCAGGAAGGTACCAACTACCGTACCAAAAATTGTAACAAAAATCGTAATCAGGAAACCATTGAGCAGCTTCTGCTGCTTGAATACGGATTCATATGTATCGAGGTTGAAGCCCTGGGGATACAGGAAAAATCCGCCCGCAGTGGTAGATGCCACGTCACTCAGGGAAACCATCAGCTGATGCCAGAAGGGATAGAGCATCAACAGACACAGGATGGTGAAAAACGTGTAGTTGAATACGGTGAAGATTTTTTCACCAACAGTGGTCTTGATTTTATTACTGGCCGGTACAGCGGCCACGTTGGTCTTTGCCATGATTTCTCACACTCCTTTACGATTACCAGAGGCCGTCGTTGCCGGTCTTCTTGGCAGCCCAGTTTACGACCAGAATCAATATCATTGCAACCACAGACTTGAAGATACCAACTGCCGTTGCAAAAGACTGGTTGTTGCCCTGCTGAATACCAACGCGGTACACATAGGTATCAATAATATCGGCAACATCATAAACAGAAGAGGAGTACAGCATCAGGATCTGATCAAAGCCTGCATTCAGAACGTTGTTGCAGTTCAGAATCAGCATCACAACGATAGTAGGCATAATGGCGGGCAGAGTAACATGCAGCAGCTGCTTGAAACGTCTTGCACCATCAATGGAAGCGGCCTCATACAGCTGGGGATCCACTCCGGACAAAGCTGCAAAATAAATAATGGTGCCCCAGCCCATGCCCTTATAGATATCAGAGATAATCAGCATGGGAACAAATGCAGTTTTGCTGGTAAGCACCTGCATTGTCTCACCGGTAATAGCTTCGATCAGCTTCGTGATAATACCGTTGGTGGGATCCAGGAAGTTCATGATGATACCGCCCATGATAACCCAGGAAATAAAGTAAGGCAGGTACAGCAGCGTCTGGGAAATCTTCTTGAATCTCAGGTTGCGCATTTCATTCATCATCAGCGCCAGAATAATCGGGACAGGGAAGCCAATGATCATTTTGGAGATTGCGATGATCAGGGTGTTCTTCAAAACAACCAGGAACTGCGGGTTGGTAAACAGGGCTTCAAAGTGCTTGGTGCCTACCCAGGGGCTGGCTGCCGGATTATACATATTATAATCCATGAATG
>DVIY01000016.1 GCA_018710915.1 Candidatus Gallacutalibacter pullistercoris | reverse complement strand
AAAGATGGATAGAATTTTAGAAGCTTTTCCTGATTTGTGACTGTTTTTCTTATATAACAAAATAAAAAAGCCTGTTACAGTGTTTCCACCGTAACAGGCTTTTTGGTTGAATAATTAGCCCTGAATCAGGCTCTTGCCATCCATTTCTTCCGGCTGGGCCAATCCCATGATTTGGAGCATGGTAGGAGCAATGTCAGCCAGACGGCCGCCCTCACGCAGCTTGCAGGAGTAGCCTGCCACACAGAAGGGAACGGGGTTGGTAGTGTGAGCAGTAAACGGGCTGCCATCTACATCTATCATGCGGTCTGCATTGCCGTGGTCAGCGGTCAGCAGCAGTACGCCGTCCATCTCGCGGATAGCTTCCACTACGCGGCCCACGCAGGTATCAACCGCTTCTACAGCCTTTACAGCGGCCTCAAATACGCCGGTGTGGCCGACCATGTCGCAGTTTGCATAGTTCAGGATGATGACATCGTATTTGCCGCTCTTGACAGCTTCAACCATCTTGTCAGTAACCTCATAAGCGCTCATTTCAGGCTGGAGGTCATAAGTGGCAACTTTGGGGGACTTCACCAAAATGCGGTCTTCACCTTCGTAAACGGTCTCTACACCGCCGTTGAAGAAGAAGGTCACATGAGCATATTTCTCGGTTTCAGCAATGCGCAGCTGAGTCTTGCCGTTAGCGGAGAGGTACTCGCCCAAGGTGTTCTTCAGGCTCTGGGGCTTGAAAGCGATCTGTACGTTGGGCATGGTAGCGTCATACTGGGTCATGCACACATAGGTCAGCGGGAAGAAGCCGCCCCGGCGCTCAAAACCATTGAAATCCGGGTCAACAAAGGTACGGGTGATTTCACGGGCACGGTCAGGACGGAAGTTGAAGAAGATAACGGAGTCGTTGGCCTGAATGGGGGCAGCGCCGTCCACAACACAGGGAACCACGAACTCGTCGGTTACATCGTTTTCATAGGACTTGGCCACTGCGCAAACGCCGCAGGCAGCCTTTTCGCCCTCGCCGTATACCATAGCAGCATATGCCTTTTCCACGCGCTCCCAGCGGTTGTCGCGATCCATTGCATAGTAACGGCCCATCACGGTAGCAATCTTGCCAACGCCGATTTCTTCCAGCTTGTCGGAAAGCTGCTGTACATAGTCCTTGCCGGAGCTCGGGGGAACGTCACGGCCATCCAGCAGGCAGTGGACATACACCTTGGTCAGGCCGAACTTCTTGGCCATCTCTACCAGAGCATACAGGTGGGTGTTGTGGCTGTGCACGCCGCCGTCAGACAGCAGGCCGATCAGGTGCAGGGCGCTGTCATTCTTCTTGGCGTTCTCCATAGCAGAGACAAAAGCCTCGTTCTCAAAGAACACGCCATCCTGAATGGACTTGGTGATCCGGGTCAGCTCCTGGTACACAATGCGGCCGGCGCCCATGTTGGTGTGGCCAACTTCGCTGTTACCCATCTGGCCGTCGGGCAGGCCTACGTCCATGCCGGAAGCGCCGATCTGGGTAACAGGGTTGGAAGCAAACAGAGCGTCAATGTTGGGCTTGTTGGCGGCGGCAATGGCATTGCCCTCTTTGGCAGCGCAGCCAAAACCATCCAAAATCATCAAAACGAGAGGTTTTTTCATGGGAATCATTCCTTTCTGCGGCAAGGCCGCAACAAGTAAAAAACAAAAACAGCAAACGGGGGACTGATACGGCAGATGCCGCGCCAGCCCCCTGTTTCTATTCAGGGGGCCTCAAAGAGGGAAGCCCCGTTTTTGATAAAAATCAGCCGACAGTAGCAGCCTTGACGATCTCGGCAAAGTCAGCAGGCTTCAGGGAAGCGCCGCCGATCAGGCCACCGTCCACGTCGGGCTGTGCCAGCAGCTCAGCTGCGTTCTTGGCGTTCATGGAGCCGCCGTACTGGATAACCATCTTCTCAGCAGCCTCAGCATCATACAGGTCAGCGATCACGCCACGGATCACAGCGCAAACCTCGTTTGCCTGCTCAGCGGTAGCGGTGCGGCCGGTGCCGATAGCCCACACAGGCTCATAAGCAATGATAACGCGAGCCAGCTCTTCCTTGGAAACGCCCTGAAGAGCAATTTTGGTCTGCATGGCAACCAGCTCAGCGGTAATGCCCTGCTCACGCTGCTCGAGGTACTCGCCTACGCAAACAATAACAGTCAAGCCTTTGTCCAGAGCAGCGCGGGTGCGCTTCTGAACGGTTACATCGGTGTCGCCGAAGTAGGTGCGGCGCTCGCTGTGGCCGGTAATGACGTACTCAACACCCATAGCAGCCAGCATATCAGCGGAGATCTCACCGGTGAAAGCACCGGAAGGCTCCCAGTGGCAGTTCTCGGCGCCGATCTTGATGTTGGTACCGGCAGTGGCTTCCAGAGCGGTCTGCAAATCAACATAGGGAACGCAGGCAACTACGTCGCAGGCAGCATCTTTCACCAGAGGAGCGATAGCGTTCAGCAGTTCTTTTGCTTCAGCGGGGGTCTTATTCATTTTCCAGTTGCCGGCGATAACGGCTTTTCTGACAGCTTTGTTCATGGTGGAACATCCTTTCTCAATCAATAAACAGTGAATGGCTTGGTTGAAAAAAGGCGGGAAAGCCTGAGACTCTCCCGCCTTCTGTTCATAATTATTAGGCGTCCTTCTCGTTCAGGCAGGCAATACCCGGCAGAACCAGGCCCTCCAGGAATTCGAGGGAAGCACCGCCGCCGGTGGAGATGTGAGTCATCTTATCGGCGAAGCCCAGCTTCTCAACAGCAGCAGCAGAGTCGCCGCCACCGATGATGGAAATTGCGCCGCTTTCAGCAACAGCCTGTGCTACAGCAATGGTACCAGCAGCAAACTTCTCCCATTCAGAAACACCCATCGGTCCGTTCCAGACAACAGTGCCGGCATTCTTGATGGCAGCTGCGAACTTCTCGCGGGTCTTCGGTCCGATGTCCAGGCCCATCCAGTCGTCCGGAATGGAATCGGAAGAAACTACTTTGGCTTCGGCATCAGCAGCATACTTGTCAGCAACAACCGTATCTTCGGGAATCAGGAAAGCAACACCCTTTTCCTTGGCTTTAGCCATCATTTCCTTTGCCATTTCTACTTTATCATCTTCGCAGATAGAAGTACCGATGGTATAACCCAGGGACTTCATGAAGGTATAAGCCATGCCGCCGCCGATGATCAGGGTATCGACCTTGTCGATCAGGTTGTTGATAACGCCGATTTTATCGGAAACCTTAGCACCGCCCAGAATGGCAACAAAGGGACGCTTCGGGTCAGTCAATGCACCGCCCATGATGGAGATTTCCTTCTGAATCAGATAGCCGCAGACAGCGGGCAGATAATCTGCAACGCCAGCAGTAGAAGCGTGAGCACGGTGAGCGGTACCGAAAGCATCGTTCACATAAATCTCAGCCATGGAAGCCAGCTCTTTTGCGAATTCGGGGTTGTTCTTTTCTTCTTCCTTATGGAAGCGAACGTTTTCGATCAGCTCAACTTCGCCATCCTGCAGGGAAGCAGCGATGCTTTTTGCACTCTCACCGATAACATCCTTTGCCATCTTGACTTCCTGGCCCAGAGCCTTGGACAGGTAAGCGGCAACAGGAGCCAGGGAGTACTTCATGTTGAACTCACCCTTCGGGCGGCCCAGATGAGAGCACAGGATAACCTTCGCTTTGTGATCCACCAGATACTTGATGGTCTTCATAGCTTCATTGATACGTTTGGGGTCGGCAATGTTGCCCTCGGCATCGAAGGGAACGTTGAAATCGCAGCGGACAAGCACTCTCTTGCCGGCTACGTCAATGTCTTCGACAGTCTTTTTGTTGAGATAGTTCATGTAACGACACTCCTTCTGCTTTGGTTCTTCTTTTTTCAGCAATTATAAAAGAAATTACAAAGTACTGGTATTATTGTATAACAGATTTTCTCATTTTTCAAGCGCTTTCAGTTGAAATCCCCCGTAAAGGAGAGAAATTTCCAGCCCAAAATTTCTCATTTACCGGGATTTTTACCAGTAATAATTTTATAGTTGAAAATCGTTGTCAGTATGCAACAAAAGAATAGTAATTTTGTTGTGTTTTTGCCATTATATTATATTATAATTGCCGGTAGGGAGAAGCATCCCAATCGTAATCACGCAGCCTCCCTGCACTGCTCAGGGCAGGGTATCCCCACTGACGAAGTACTTCGTATACGCCAATAGCCACGCTGTTCGAAAGGTTTAAACTGCGTGCTTCATCAATCATGGGAATTCTGACACAGCTGTCGGGATGTTCAAACAGGAGTTTTTCCGGCAGGCCGGCAGTTTCTTTTCCAAATACCAGATAAGCATGGTCCGGATAAGCGACATCGGAGTGGGCCTTACGTGCTTTGGTAGAGAAAAAGAAAAAATTTCCTTGATTTTTTTCAAAAAAATCGTGAAGACTGTCATAATAGGAAATGTCCAGAAAATGCCAGTAATCCAGCCCGGCACGTTTTAATTTACGGTCATCAATCGTAAATCCCATAGGACCCACCAGATGCAGCCGTGCACCGGTTGCGGCACAGGTGCGTGCAATATTGCCGGTATTCTGTGGGATTTCCGGCTCGACAAGTACAATATTAAGAGTTGGCAAATAATCGGCTCCTTTGTAACGTTCAGAAAATTTTGAACGGTAGTGGTAAAAAATAACACCTATATTCTGCGAAAGGAAGGGAAAGAATACGAATATGATTCTTTTTGCTTTAAAAATCTTATTACTATATGGGAGGTTCAGCTATATGATGAAGAATACCATGAATGTGGTGAAAGGTGTAGGGCTTGGTATGCTGGCAGGTGCAGCCGTGACCATGGTAGGCAGCCAGATGATGAAAGCCGATAAAAAGCAGATGAAAAAGAACGCTGGAAAAGCCGTCCGTGCAATGGGAGATGTGATTGAGGGCGTTCAATATATGTTCAAATAAACCCATATAACAAGCCGCCGGTTTCCGGCGGCTTGTTATCATATCTTTTTGAATTCTTCAACTGCGTCTTCCTCTGGCAGGCAGCGGCTGTAGTGGATACCATCGTAGTATTGGTTATCACGCCATTCACCGACAAAAAGGACATTTCCCTGTGAATCGAACTCGGTACCACGTCCGTCCCGCTTTCCATCTTTCCACATACCTACATACAGAAGATTTCCTTCCGGGTCAAATTCGCTCCCTTCACCGGTCAACTGGTCGTTTTTCCATTTTCCTACCAACAGGCTCCCATCTTCTTTTCGGTACGAGATGCCAAAGCCTTCTTTTTGTCCATTTTCAAGGCGTCCTGCAAAACGCAGGTTTCCATCCTTGTCAAACAGAGAAGAAACCGGGTCTGGAATCCCATTATGCCAGGAGCCAACGTGCAATGCATGATCGGTATCACGGAAAGTAGCTCCCCAGCCGTCACGTTGATTTTCCTTCCAGCTGCCTACATAACACGGTTCTCCCGATCGATAGTAACAAACGCCCCAGCCATTACGCCGGTCATGCTGGTAATATCCTTCATAAGCAGTCGAACCATTTGATTGTTCCGTGCGGCCCATGCCGGTGCGTTCATTTTTGGAAAGCCTGCCAAAATAAAAGCAGTTTTCCTGAGAGGTTTTAATTTGTTTAGCAGGTGCCTGGTTATAAGATAGGCCATCCTCTCCGCTCTCTTCTGTATTGGAAGAGGGCTTTGTAAGGCGTTCATGGTCAGTTCGAACCTGCTCACCGGATCGTTTAATAGCCACACGATAGCGGGTAGATTGACCAGCAGGAATGTAATTTTTCGGTACTTTCCGGTTTCCGGAATCATCAGAAACTTTATCGGCGAAAATAGAATTTTTATGTACGCCAGTGGATTTTTGTAAAGGAAAAGACGGGGCACAGAAAAAAGAAATGGAATTCAGTTCCGAACGTTTTTCCAGATCTTGCGCCAGGGCAAGACGCAGATCGCGTTCTTCTTCCGAGCAGTAACAAAAATCACCAAGGCTGGTGCAGGCTACAACGGTTGGTTCACCAGCTTCTGCATTTACAGCGCTTTGGCAGGCTGTACCAGGAGAAATCCGGCAGGCAACCAGCAGGCTTTGACGGTATTTCCCATTTTCAGGAATCAAATCATACCGGATAATCGCATGCTGCCCCAAGTCAGGCTCTAAAATTACCATTGCGCGTTCATCGCCAGGGCGGAAATAAGAGCTCCGGCACCATTCATTTTCCTGATACAGTATACGTGCAATCAGCTGCCCTTCCTGATTGCGGCATAAAAGGGTGCTCCCTCCTGCAACAGGAAAAGCTTCCTCCAAAATGATGCGGCCGTTTTTCCGAACCCATTTGATATGTTTTTTATCAATACTGCCTTTATACCGGGTGACTTGTCCAGAAGTAATATCTTTTCCAGAGACGCGCGCCTGTTTTCCGGTTTCAAATAAATCACGGCGCAACTGAGTCAGGGGTCCGCGAAAATGGTCCGCGGAATCATATGGAAAGAGACACACAGAATAAAAGACAGGCTGAATGTCCACTGGTTGTAACATAACGGTAAACCCTCCACAAACAGGCGATACGCCGGTTGAATTGCGGCGCTTTATTTTTTACTATTT
>DVIY01000137.1 GCA_018710915.1 Candidatus Gallacutalibacter pullistercoris | reverse complement strand
ATGTAGGTGTGGACGATAAAACCATCGACCTGTTTGAAGGCCAGTATGTAGTTCCCAATGGAATTTCCTACAATTCCTACATCATTCTCGACGATAAGATTGCTGTGATGGATACCGTTGATCGCCGCGCCTCTGACGAGTGGATGGCCAATGTGGAAGCTGTACTGGATGGCAGAAAGCCTGATTACCTGGTAATCACGCACATGGAGCCTGACCACGCCGCCAACATTCAGAACCTGGCAGAAAAATATCCCGAAATGGAGCTGGTTGCCAGTGTGAAAGCTATTTCTATGATTCCGCAGTTTTTCAACATTGAAAACGCCGGCTGCCGCTGCCGCGGTGTTAAAGAAGGCGACACCCTCTGCCTGGGCGCACACACCCTGCATTTTGTCATGGCTCCCATGGTGCACTGGCCGGAAGTAATGGTCGCTTATGAGTCCAGCGAAAAGATTCTGTTCTCCGCAGACGGATTCGGAAAATTCGGCGCACTGGATGCAGAGGAAGACTGGACCTGCGAAGCCAGACGGTATTACATCAACATTGTGGGCAAGTATGGCGCACAGGTACAGGCTCTGCTGAAAAAGGCTGCCACTCTGGACATCCAGACCATCTGCCCGCTGCATGGTCCTATCCTCAAAGAGAATCTGGGCTTCTATCTGGGAAAATATGACACCTGGAGCAGTTATCGCCCGGAAGATGAGGGCGTTCTGGTGGCTTATGCCTCCATTCACGGCAACACCGCAGCTGCCGCCAAACAAATGGCTGAAATTTTGAAGGCTAAGGGCGCTGAAAAAGTGGAAGTCATGGATCTGGCTCGCGATGACATGGCAGAAGCTGTGGAGAATGCATTCCGCTACAGCTGCATGGTAGTGGCTGCTTCCAGCTACGATGCCGGCCTCTTCCCCTGTATGGACACCTTCCTGCGCAAGCTGAAGGCAAAGAACTATCAGAACCGTCGGGTTGCTGTGATCGAAAACGGTTCCTGGGCTCCTTCTGCCGGCAAGTGCATGAATGAACTGCTGGGTGAAATGAAGAATGTTACCATCTGCGGTTCTATGGTTACCATCCGCTCTACTGTCAAACCTGAAACAGTGGAAGCAATGGAAGCTTTGGCAGACGCTCTTCTGGAGAAATAAGAAAACGCATATAAATAAAAGCTCTCTGCGGCGGGGTTCCCGTTACAGAGAGCTTTCGTTTTATTTTTTTGATTCTGTCTTTTTTTGCAGTGTAAACACTGATTCCTGCCAATCGGTGTTCCCGAGCTCTTCCTGCCCTCTGCGGAGCATCCTTTCCAGAAAAGTGGATAATAGTTCCAGTTCTTCTTCTGAAAAGCCTTTTAAAGATGCTTCATCAAACAGCATATGTGCTTCGTGAAAGCGTTTGGCTGTCTGCCATCCCTCTTCTGTTACCGAAAGATGTTTGCAGCGCAGGTTATTCTCGTCCACCTGCTTTTCGAGCAGCCCCATTTTCTGCAATCTTTTGGTAGAGAGCGCCACCGAAGAAGGAGAAGTCATCATAGCCTCCGCCACTTCTACCTGTGTACATCCTTCATGGTCTGCTACATATGCCAGAATCGGATACTGCCCAGGATAGGCTTCTTCCCCACCGGTATGGTTCTGGACAAAAATTTTTCGCATATGCATCAGATGATGGATACGCATTCCGATACGAATACAGGCCTGCTGCCTGTTATTCTTGTCCGATTGATTCTCACCCATGGAATCCCTCTTTCAACTATATTGATCGTCTGACCAAAGCAAAGATTCTCTTTACCGTCAGCAGTACGCGGCTGCTTTTTCCGCTCAGAATCCTGCTGTCCTGCGGTATTGTAACAAAGCAACACCTATTCAGTCACATGATTATTTTCAATATACTCGATATCCGGGAAATTGTCAACGCTCCAACAACAGTTCCCGCTCTTTTCCCGTATACTTTTCGGGAATCCCGGCACAATAAAGAATGTCAATCACCATTATCAAAAGGGAGGTCTGTTTTTGTGAGCAAACGAAAGAGAACATCCTCCGGCCTGCCGCAAAATATCAATCTGGTAACGCCGGTACCCAAACCCAATGCCCAGCGAATCACCCGTCTGGTCAAAAATTCTGGACGAGTAGAGGGCTATGAGCTGGCCAACGGAGAAATCCTCACCAAACGGGAAGGCGTTGCACTCGCCAAAGCTGGCGGCATCCGGGGCGTTGCGGTGGCTGTGCGCAACGGCAGCGAATATTTGCGCTCTCTTCCCGATGGGTCTGAAAGCGATAATCTGAGTAACCTGCCCTCTATCAGCAACTGAACAAATAAAAAAACCGGCATGAGAAAGTAAATCTCCATGCCGGTTTTCTTCATTCTCTTTTATTCTGCGTTCTCTTCTTCTTCGTAATCATTGGCCAGATGGAAACAATCAATAATATACATGCACAGACCCATGATCATGCCCACCACACAGGCCAGCACCATACCGGTCAGCTGGATATTACCCAGGTTGACAGTGATGCCGGAAAGGCCGGTGACAAATACTACTGCAGTCAGCGCCTGGTTTCTGGCGCGGCCGTAATCCACTTTGGAATCCACCAGGATACGCAGGCCGGAAGCACCAATCATGCCGTACAGCAGGAAAGAAATACCGCCGATAACCGGGCCGGGGATGGTAGAAATCAGCGCAGAGAATTTTCCGATAAAGCCGCACACCACAGAAAGCACAGCTGCACCTCCGATTACCCACACGCTGTACACCTTGGTCATCGCCATCACGCCGATATTCTCACCGTATGTAGTAGTGGGAACCGAACCCAGCAAGCCGGAAACCGCTGTGGAAATGTTGTCACCCAGCAGAGAACGGTGCAGACCCGGGTCTTTCAACAGATCGCGCCCCACAATTTTTCCGGTTACGATCTGATGGCCGATATGCTCAGAAGCAATGACCAGCAGCACGGGAATCATCGTAAGGATGGCGTTCATATCAAACTTTGCCAACTGGAATTTGGGCAGTGAGAGCACGTTGGCCTGCTGGATCGCGGTATAGTCGATCATACCCAGACAGGCAGCGGTGACATACCCGGCGACAATGGCAATCAGAATCGGGATGACGCCAAAGAATTTGCGGAACAGAATGGAGCCAAAAACCGCCACACACAGCGTTACAGCGAATACAGCTGCATTTTTCGGGTCAACGGAGCCTTCGGTGACCACCATGCCGCCGGTGCTGGCTGCATTTCCGGCCAATTCCAGACCGATGAGCGCCACTACCGGGCCCATGGCTGCGGGCGGAAGGATAATGTCAATCCAGCGGGAGCCAAATTTCCAGATAATGAGAGCCAGCACACAGCCCAAAATACCGACCGCTACAAAGCCGCCCTGTGCATAGGAGAAGGCCTCCATGTGCTGTGCAGTCTGTTCGGCAGTGGGGTTTGAAAAATTTGGATCGGCATAGGGGGAGCCATGCTGCGCCATCACCAGCAGCGCCGGGGCGATAAAGGCAAAGCTGGAGCCCAGATAGGCCGGGGCCTTTGCCTTGGTGATGAAGATGAAGAACAGGGTTCCCAGACCGTTCATCAGCAGCACAATGGCCGGGTCGATGTGGAACAAAGTGGGAACCAGCACCGATGCGCCGAACATGGCGAACATATGCTGGATGCTCAGGGGAATGGCCTGCCCCAGCGGCGGCCTTTCGTTTACCTGAATGATTCGTTTTGCCATTCTTTTTCCTCTTTCCTGTTTTTTATTCTTCGGGGAAATAGCTTTTCCCGCAACAAAAGCCCGGGTTCCGGTTCTTGCAAACCGGAAGGCGAGCTTTTATCAACAAACTTATTTTCTTACAAACGCTGATTTGGGCATCCCGCAGATGGGACACACCCAGTCATCTGTAAGTTCCTCAAAGGACATATCGGGGTCATTATACACATACCCACAAACTGTACACACCAGCATCTCTCCGTCATTGCCATCGTCTGCCGGACGCAGCGGCTGGTATACCGGTGCATTTTTCGGCACGCCGCCTTTGATGACCTGCCGGTAATAATCATACGTCATAGGCTTGCGTCGGGTGTGCTCACTGCCAGCAACGATTTCTGCTAAAAACAGCGTATGCGTTGTACTTTCCATACAATCTACCATCCGGCACAAAAACCAGCAGCAGATGTTTTCCCGGATGACCGGCACCCCTTCTCGCAGTACCTTATGGCGGATATTGGAGAGCTTTCCTCCGTTTCTTCCGGAAGTAAAGCCCAGCGCTCCCACCACTGCACCAGAGGTATCCTCTGACAGCACGGCAACGGTAAACAGCTTGTGCTCTTTAATACACTGGCAGCTGTAATTGTCGCGGCTCATGCTCAGGGTGACCATCAGCGGAGCCGTATTGGTTACCTGCATCACCGTATTCACGATGCAGGCCGAAGGGCCATTTTCCCCCTTCACACCTATGGCATACATTCCATAAGATAATGTGCGCAAAATATTCGGTTCCAAAAACTCCACCTCCAAAACAAGTTCAGGCCCGGCCTTTTATCTTTTCCCAATATGCCTTGAAAGCCTGTTCATTCTTATTGTCGCCGTATTCATAATACCGGGTGTCCTTTAGGATATCCGGCAAATACTGCTGTTCCACCCATCGATTCGGATACTCGTGGGGATATTTATAAAATTGTCCCTTTTTCTTTACCTCAGCACTATCGTAATGCTTGTTTTGCAGCTGGCGGGGAATACTCCCTACCTTACCTTTTTCCACATCCGCCATGGCAGCGATAATCGCATTATGAGCTGTATTGGATTTTGGCGCAGTTGCCACCAGAATCACCGCATCTGCCAGCGGAAGTCTTGCTTCCGGCAGTCCCACCATCATTGCGGCATCCACAGCCGCTTTGACAATGGGAATAATCTGAGGCCAAGCGAGTCCCACATCCTCACAGGCACATACCATCAGCCGCCGGCAGGCAGAAGCCAGATCACCGGCAACCAGCAATCGCGCCAGATAATGAATGGCCGCATCCGGGTCGCTGCCCCGCATGGATTTTTGAAAGGCAGAAATAATATCGTAGTGCTCGTCGCCTTCCCGGTCATATCGCATGGCGCTGCGCTGAGTCAGTTCCCGGGCTAGATCCATGGAAACCGTGCGCACTCCCTCTACCCGGCGGGCAGAAAGGCAGCACAACTCCACAGCATTCATAGCCTTGCGCACATCCCCTCCGCAGGCTGTCGCGATGTATTCGCAGACCCCTTCCTCGCAGGAAATAGGTTCGCCTTCCTCGTCCTCCAACAAGGTAAAAGCCCGTTCTACTGCCGGAACCACATCGGCACTCTCTACCGGTTTAAACTCAAACACAGTGGAACGGCTGAGGATGGCGTTATATACATAAAAATACGGATTTTCCGTGGTAGAAGCGATGAGCGTGATGCTTCCATTTTCAATGAACTCCAGCAGGGTCTGCTGCTGCTTTTTATTGAAATACTGAATCTCATCCAGATACAGCAGCACGCCGTTGATGCCTTCCAGCGTATTGGTGCTGGCAATCACATCGCGGATATCCGCAGTAGAAGCGGTGGTGCCATTGAGCTTGCACAGCCGCTTGTGGGTATGTTTGGCGATAATGGACGCCACTGTGGTTTTTCCCACACCGGAAGGCCCATAAAACACCATATTGGGAATCTCACCGGATTCGATGATGCTGCGAAGGGCTTTTCCAGGCGCCAACAGATGGCGCTGGCCCACTACCTCATCCAGTGTTTTGGGGCGGATTCTGTCCGCCAATGGAGCCGCCACCGCAGCACCTCCTTTCCGGGAATCCATTGTCACTGGAACCGGGCGAAAATCTGCCAACAAGGGTTAGCAGAAATTTCCCGCCTGTGTAGGGGCGCATAGTATGCGCCCGCATGGTTTAACAGCAGCTGTAAATCTGCGGGCGGTTCATAGCCGCCCCTACAGAGTTTGTCTAACCCGCCTGCCGTTCTATTCTTATGCGCGTTCCCGCAGAAACAGACTCAGCAATACAGCGGATATTTGGCACACAGGCCATTAACCATCTCGCGCACCTTGCCGGCGTTGGCGTCAAAGTCCTCTACCACCATGGCAATGCACTGGGCAATCACGTCCATATCCTCGGTATTCAGGCCGCGGGTGGTGACAGCCGGGGTACCCAGACGGACGCCGCTGGTGACAAAGGGGCTGCGCTGCTCGTTGGGAACGGTATTCTTGTTAGCTGTGATATACACCTCGTCCAAACGGTGCTCCAGTTCCTTGCCGGTCAGTTCCATACCGGTCAGGTTCAGCAGCATCAGGTGGTTATCGGTGCCGCCAGAAACCAGCTTCAGGCCACGGGACAGCAGGCCATTCGCCAGAGCCTGGGCATTTTCTACAATGCGGCGGCCATAGTCTTTGAACTCGGGCTTGAGCGCTTCGCCAAAGCAAACCGCTTTACCGGCAATGATGTGCATCAGCGGGCCGCCCTGGGTACCGGGGAAAATCGCCTTATCGATAGCCTTTGCGTATTCTTCCTTACACAGAATCAAACCACCTCTGGGGCCGCGCAGGGTTTTGTGGGTAGTGGTAGTCACCACATCAGCCCACGGCACCGGATTGGGGTGCTGTCCGGCTGCCACCAGGCCGGCAATATGGGCCATATCTACCATCAGATATGCGCCGCAGTCATCACAAATAGCGCGGAGCTTTTCAAAGTCAATCACTCTGGGATAGGCACTGGCGCCCGCCACAATCATTTTGGGCTTGACTTCCATGGCCTGTGCGTGAAGCTTCTCATAATCGATATAATGGGTATCCGGGTCTACGCCATAAGCCACAAAGTTGAAATAACTGCCGGAAATATTCACCGGGGAACCATGGGTCAGGTGGCCGCCTTCGGCAAGGTTCATGCCCATCACCGTGTCGCCGGGCTTGAGCAGGGCAAAATAAACCGCCATGTTGGCCTGTGCGCCGGAGTGGGGCTGCACGTTGGCATGGTCTGCGCCAAACAGCTCGCAGGCACGCTTTCTGGCAATCTCTTCTACAATATCCACATACTGGCAGCCGCCATAGTACCGCTTTCCGGGATAGCCTTCGGCGTATTTATTGGTAAGGATGCTTCCCATTGCAGCCATAACCGCTGGGGAGACCACATTTTCAGAAGCGATTAGCTCCAGGTTCCGGCGCTGGCGCCCCAGTTCCAGGTTCATGGCCTCGCCGACCTCCGGGTCAACCGCAGAAACAAATCCAATGGTGTCCATCATATCCTGATACATACTGTTCCTCCTGATTCAATCAGATTCTGTGCACGATTTTGCCGGACCCGGCGCAAAAAACCGGCGGCGCTTTCGCGCGTTACTGCATTTATTATACACGTTTCCCGATTCGAGTACAACGAAATATGCAATTTTTTTCTTTTCCTGCCGATTTTGCCCATTCCCTCTGAAAGCTCAGTTTACAAATCGAATCTGCTGCTCTCGAATTAGCGGAAATTCAGCTGTTTCACAGCTGTTCAGTTCCATACCATGCAGCCTGACTGCCGTAATCTGCTCATTATCATACGTTTTATAATAATAGATTCCCTCGTCTGCATTTATACAGCAGGAATAGGCAGTTATATCACATCGTCCTTTTGGGGTGCGCACAGCTCCGCGCACCATGGAAACCCCGCCCAGAATATGAAAAAATTGAGAAACACTGGCATTTTCGTTTGGTTCGCAGACAGAATTCCATTTATAAAAGGCCGCACGTACAAAGCGGGAGGTCGGAGAATCATCCCCAGGCAGGCCGATGCCGCCCATACCCTGCCCAAACGGCTGTATGGGAAGCCCGTGAGAAAACCGGTTTTCTGCGGGTGCAGAAGTGAGGTTCATATAACAGCTGAGGTTTGTCAGATGAAAAGGGAAAGGCGGGTTATTGGTAAGGATTCCGGCCGGATTGTCGTAGAGATGCAGGCCGTCGCGTGTACATTCGATTACCAAAGAACCCGTTTTGTCGGCAATATGCCAGTGAAGCGGTGCGTTGGGAACTTCTTTGCGGAACGGGATATCTACCAGACGCATCTTCTGCAACAGGCCGCGGGCCTCTTCCAAACTTCCGCAGGAGCCCAGCAGCCACGGGATCAGCTCATATGGCGCTGCACAAAGCTTTTCTTCTTCGGGCTTTTCAAAAAAACAGGCATTCCCCGGGAAATTCAGCCCAGCCATACAAAGCCCCTTTTCATTTGCCGCTTCTGCATACAGTGGATATCCATCCAGTACATTTGCCATTCCAATCATTGCATAATGCTGCGGCATGGGCGGCAAAAAATGAAAGGAAAAAGGATACTCGCGCGGTGTGATGACCACTTTTTCCCCAAAGGAATATTCCAAATCAAGGTTGCGTCCAAAATAAAAATGCTCTGTCTGAAAAGCCATGCTGGTACACATAACAAAGCCTCCTCCACTTAAATTTTCATATTCCTAGTGTACACCAATTCTGTACAAATACCAGACTCTTTTTTGAAAAATGGCATAAAAAAGCTCTCTGCCTGCTAACAGAGAGCTTTTTAAATGTATT
>DVIY01000136.1 GCA_018710915.1 Candidatus Gallacutalibacter pullistercoris | reverse complement strand
AATGTTAAAAAATAGAACAGAATAATCTTGCGCCGTCGGCGTTTTGCACGGGAAGAAACACCGTGCCGTGCAATGGCGCCTCTTCCCTTGATTTTTTTATTTTCAGAAGGTACTTGCCGCATCTTTCTCCTCTTTTCTGTCTTCCAATGTTATTTTTTCTCTTTGAATCCTGGCACCTGTTTCGGAAAACGCTTTTTCCAGCCCCTCATAACCGCGATCCAGATGATGGAGGCCTGAAATCAATGTCGTACCTTCTGACGCAAGGCCAGCCACAACCAGTGCAGCCCCGCCGCGAAGATCCGGCGCCTGTACCGAAGCCCCTGAGAGGGATTTCACCCCTTCAGCCACTGCCACGCGTCCCTCTACTTTGATACGGGCTCCCAAGCGGAGCAGTTCCCCGGTATATTTGTAACGGTTTTCGAATATATTTTCTACAAATACACTCGCGCCATCAGCCAGGCACAACATTGCCATCACCGGCGCCTGTGCATCTGTCGGAAAGCCGGGATATGGCAGCGTACGGATGCATTTGACAGGGCGCAACCTTTCGGGGGCACACAGCCAGAGCTGGTTCTGCATCACTTTCATGCTGCAGCCTGCTTCTTCGAAAACAGGGAGAACCAGACGCAGATGAGCACATTCTACATCGTGCAGAAGCACTTCTCCACCCGAAGCCGCTGCTGCTGCCAAATACGTAGCGGCAACAATACGGTCTGGAATCACCCGGTGTTCGCATCCATGCAAAGATGGAACGCCTTCTATAACGATCTCGCTTCCGCCTGCACCGGAAACATGTGCGCCGCAGGCATTGAGAAAATCGGCCAAATCCACAATCTCCGGCTCTCTGGCGGCGTTGGAAAGCACGGTGGTACCTTTGGCACACGCAGCAGCCAACATGACATTTTCTGTTGCTCCAACACTGGGGAAAGAAAGAGAAATCGGACAACCTGTCAATCTTCCCGGTACGGTACAGTCCAAACAACCGTGATCTTCGGTGATCTGCAACCCCATCCGCCGCAATGCCGCCAGATGGAGGTCAATCGGACGCGGGCCCAGTTCACAGCCGCCTGGGAAAGATAACCTTGCTTTTCCCAATCGGGAAACGATCGCCCCCAAAAAGACGATAGAAGAGCGCATCTCCCGCATCAAAGTTTCGGGAATCTCCCCTCCCTGCAGGGAAGAAGAATCAATCAGCAGGGTTTCTTCTTCCCGCTTTACCCGGCAGCCAAGTGTTTTTAAAATCCGGACAGCCGTTTCTACATCCGACAGTCGTGGGCAGTTATGTAAAACCACCTCTGTTTTGCAGAGAAGCGAGGCTGCCAGAAGGGGCAGGGTACTGTTTTTTGCTCCGTGTACACGAAGCTCTCCATTCAGTTTGCAGGGGCCGTCTATTCTCAAGCGTTCCAAACCTCAACACCCTTTCACCCGTTATTTCGATCGCTTTCCATTCTATGCATGGAAAAACAGATCGGTGAAAGGGCATGGAATCAGGAGCGGCTTCTCTGTTCCCGTACAACCTCATGCATAATGGCGGCAATGCGCTGGCAGGCATCGGGAATTGCCATTTTTGCGGCATTGGCCCCCAGTTCTTCAGCGCCGCCGGGCCGTGCAAAAATTTCTTCAACCTTCTGCCACAGGAGCTCGCCAGTCAGGTCTTTTTCCTCTATCAGCACTGCCGCGTTGCGCTTTACCAGTGCCATAGCGTTGTGATACTGGTGGTTTTCTGCCACATTCGGGGAAGGAATCAGGATAGAAGCCTTGCCCAATGCCTGCAATTCACTCAGTGTGATAGCACCGGCACGGCAGATCACCAAGTCAGCTGCCGCCATACATTCCGGCATATTGTGAATATACTCCCGCAGCTCAATGTTGGGGTATTCTTTCAGATCCAGGCCCTTATCGGCTACCAGCTGGGGCATCCATTTGGCATACTGGCCGTAGCCGTGGATGTGCTGGTATTTTCCGGTCCTGGCGCTGCGCACCAACAAATCTGCCACTGCTTCGTTGACACTTCTCGCCCCCAGGCTTCCGCCAAAGGAGAGAATCAGCGGACGTGCATCCAGCCCCAGCGTACGGCGAGAATCCTCTTTATCGGCACGCGAAAGCTCCTGCCGCACCGGGTTGCCCGTAAGAATACAGCGGGCGCCTGCATCGAAATGGCGCTGCGCATCGGCTACCGCCAACATCACCCGGCTGGCTTTTTTCGCGAGCATTTTATTGGTAACACCTGGATAGGCGTTCTGTTCGTGAATGACTGCTGGAATCCCCAGCTTCATGGCTTCGCGGATTACCGGGCCGCTGACATAACCACCGGTGCCAACGCAGATATCAGGTTTAAATTCACGGATAATCTTTTTCGCCTGCTGTGTGGAAGTGACTACCCGCACCATGGTTTGCATATTGCGCTTGATATTCTGAAGGCTGAGCTTGCGCTGGAAGCCGGAAATCTTCACGCTGCGGAAGTCAAAGCCTGCTGCGGGAACCAATCGTTCCTCCATACCGCCTTCATTGCCTACATACAGAATCACAGAATCCGGCTCCATCTCCCGCAAGTACCCGGCAATTGCCAGAGCAGGATTGATATGGCCGGCTGTTCCACCGCCTGCAAATAATACTCTCATGTATCGCGACGGAAACACAAAGCCTGTGCTTCCGTCTTCCTCCTTTACTGCGGATTTCTATATTTTGTCTACGTTGGACGTTCGTGAAATGGAAAGAACGACCCCCATTTCTGCCAGCAGCATGACCAGTGACGTACCGCCATAGCTGAAAAACGGAAGGCTGATACCGGTATTCGGAATCGTATTGGTCACCACACAGATGTTCAGGATTGCCTGGATTCCCACCTGCGCCGTAAGGCCAATACCCAGCATCATCCCAAATTTATCCTTTGCACCCAGCGAAATAATGACGCCGCGCCAGATCAGCAGCGCAAACAGGATAATCACCGCCAGAGCGCCGATAAAACCGAGCTCTTCACAGACAATTGCAAAAATAAAGTCGTTTTCCGGTTCTGGCAGGTACAGATATTTCTGACGTGACTGTGCTAAACCCAACCCAAAGAACCGGCCGGAACCAATAGCCATCAGAGACTGCTGTGTCTGCCAAGTGTCCGTTCCTTCTGGTGGATTAAAGGGATCCAGCCAGCCCAGAACGCGAGGAATCGCATATTCGAATTTATCAGTAAAGAAAAACAGATATGCAGCCGCCAAAACTGCCACCAGAAGTGCCAGCAGATACCATCTCTTTTTAATACCGCCTACCCACAGCATCACTGCTGCCAGCAGGACAATAATAACCGTAGCGGAAACGTGCGGCTCCATGATAACCAGGCCAGCGATCAATGCCAACAAAAGTCCATAAGGCAACACACCATAACGGAAGGTCTCCATCTTATCGTAATTGATGGAAATCAAATGTGCAAAAATCAAAATCAACGCAAACTTCGCAATTTCTGAAGGCTGGAAGTTGATGGGGCCCAAATACAGCCAGCGATAGGTGCCATTGATATTTGGAACCAGAGATGTATCGCGCAGCACGCGCACAGCAACCAGCATCAGCAATGTGATTCCCAGAACAGGAAAAGCAAATTTATGCAGATGATGATAATCAAAGAAAGACACTGCAAACATAATTGTGCAGCCCAGCGCGGCAAAAATCAACTGCGGGCGGATATAGTTATAACTGCTGGGAGATTTTGATCCAGAAGACTCAAAATAGGAGACCGCATAGCTGGAAGAAAACAGCATAACAAGCCCAAAAACCAGCAATGCCATTAGGACATATAAAAACATTCTGTCTACGCCGCCACGCACTGAAAAGATTTTATACTTCCTGCGCACTTTTTTCATGGCACGCCTGGGTGAAAAAGGCATGTGAGCAGATTCATTGGGGATTGTAACGGCTGTTCCCGCTGCGCGCGATTGCGCAGGCGCTGCTGCCGGGCGTTTTTTCTGTTTTGTACGGGAATCGGCACGGTTGATTTTACCCGGACCTGTGCGGCGTTTCTTTTGTTCTCTCAAGACAGTCTCCTCCTTTCCCGGAATTTTGTTTGAGCCGGATAAAGCCGGCCTGCTATGTACTACTATACCCGTTTATACGCCAAACAATACCAGCAGAAGCGAAATCAATCCGCCAAGTGCTGCTACCACGCTGAACACAAAGCAAATTTTCATCTCGCTCCAGCCGCACAGTTCACAATGATGGTGGATGGGGCTCATTTTAAACAGGCGCTTGCCATGTGTCAGCTTGAAATAAGTAACCTGCAGCACAACCGAGAGGATTTCAACAATGTAAACAACCCCCAACGGCAAAAGCAGAATCGGCAGGTTTAGGGCAAATGCAACCGCACACACAGCGCCGCCCAGGAACAGCGAACCGGTATCGCCCATAAATACCTTTGCCGGGTTGAAATTCCATACCAGGAAACCCATACAGCCTGCTGCAATGGAAACCGCCAGAATACTGACGCTGAACAGGCTCAGCACCCCCGCAATCATCATGACAAAAATGCAGACAAAAAAGGTAACAGAAGCATTCAGGCCGTCGATTCCATCGGTAAAGTTTACCGCGTTGACAATGCCGACAATCAAAACCGCTGCCAGCACCCAATATCCCCAGCCGAAATCGACCGTACCTACAAAGGGGATCGTGGTTGTGGTCCCGCCGCCTGACAGACTGACGGTTACCAGATAGGCGGCTGCTACTGCAAATTGCAGCACCAGCTTCTGAATGACAGTAAGACCCAGGTTGCGCTTCTTTACCACTTTGATATAGTCATCCATAAAGCCGATCAGGCCATATGCCAGCGCCATTCCCAAACCGCCAAACAGCCGGACTTTCATCAGCATTGTCTCGTCGAAGGTATTGGCATAGTACAGCGGTACGCAAATCAGTACTGCTGCCAGAATTCCTGCAATAAACATAAGGCCGCCCATTGTAGGGGTCCCCTGCTTTTTCATATGCCACTGCGGTCCTTCTTCGCGGATGGTCTGGCCAAAATGTAGCTTCCGCAGGAATGGGATCATCCATTTGCCCAAAAGAGCCGTTACGCCAAATGAGATGGCCGCTGCCAACAATGTCCATGTTGCACTCATAGTATTTTCTCCACCTTGTCTTTTTCCGGCTTATAGATTGCCGGAAGTTCTATACGACCTGGCCCTGTTCGCCATACAGCAGGCAGCAGAGCCGATACGCTTTTTTCAGTATAGCATACCAGCTCTAAAATTTACAGCCTGTATCCTGATTTTCTGAAAAATCACGCTACCTGGTCGGGTTCTACAAAGCTGACCGTTACAACTGTTCCCGGTTTTACTTCGGTCCCCTCCTCAATATCCTGCGTTTGAGAAATTGAGCTGGAACTGGTCAGCGCTGCGCCCGTTACTTTAATCTGGATTCCTGCATTAACTGCGGTCTGGTTGGCCGCCGACAGCGACAACCCTTTCAAATTGGGGACCTTGACCGTTGTTTCTGTGCTCTCTTCGTCGGTATACAGCACAATTGTACCATCCTGCGGGAGCTCTTCGCCAAAAGCGGGCACCTGCTCCAAAACCGTATCGCCATTACCGCGAATCTTCACAGTCAGCCCGGCGTCTTCAACAGTCTTTACAGCCTCTTCCACTGTTTGCCCTGTAACCGAAGGCGCTGTGGTATCAATTTTTTCGAGCTCTTCCTGGGTATATTTGCGTTCAGTTCCCAGATAATCCAAAATCTGTTTCATGCACTTTTCAAACGTTGGACCGGCAACCGTACCGCCGTAGTAATTGATTGTCGGATCGGGTTCATCAAAATAGATAAGCAGTGCAACCTGCGGGTCATCTGCTGGAGCAAAACCACAGTAGGAAGCGATGTAGTGCTTTTTGGTCGGGTCAAGGTTATCTTCCAGAATCTTCTGAGAGGTACCGGTCTTGCCGCACACCTGGTATCCGGCAATGTATCCGCTCTGAGCAGTGCCGCTGGTGGCATTCTGGTTCAGAATTTTGGTCATGCGCTCTGAGGTTTCTTTTGAAATTACCTGACGCTTATAGCTGGTGTCGGCACTCATAACAATATTGCCGTCGCTGTCCAGCATATGGTCCACCACATGGGGCTGTACCAGATAGCCGCCATTGGCAACCGCTGCTGCTGCTGCCAGCATATGGATGGGCGTAATACTGAAGTTCTGACCAAAAGACTCTGTTGCCAGCTCAACAGGATTGAGCTGGTCAGCGGTATAATAAATGGTATTGGCTTCGCCGGGAAGGTCGATGCCTGTTTTCTGCGTAAACCCAAAGGCTTCAAAATACTTGAAGAACAGGTTCGGCCCCAGCTGTTCACCTATGTACATAAAGAATGGGTTACAGGAATTACACACGCCCTGTACAAAGGTTTCCGTTCCATGGGTCGACCAGCAGTTAATATAAACGCCCGTTCCAGACACCTGGTAGGAATGGTTGCAGGTAAAAGTCGTTTCTTCCGAAACAATATCCTCTTCGAGTGCCATAGAGCCGGTGCACATCTTAAAAACAGAGCCCGGATAATAGGTATCGCTGATTGCCTTGTTGCGCCACTGTTTCTGCAAGGCAGCAGAAGTAGCTGCTTCCTGTTCATCTTCGGGCAGCGCATCAATTTCCTTTTGAACTTCTTCGTCGGCGATGGTCCAGGGGTCGTTAGGGTCATAGTCCCCCTTGGTGGCAAGGCCCAAAATTGCGCCGGTATTGACATCCATCGCTACCGCACAGGCACCGTTAGCCACGTTAAAATTGGCGATCCCTTCTTCCAGACCTTCTTCCAGAAAATGCTGGATCCCTTCATCGATCGTCAGTACCAGGTCATAGCCGTCTTCCGCTTCCACACGCTGTTCATATTGGAACGGCATATCGCTTCCTACAGCATTTTTAGCCGTTACCAGGCGTCCTGCAGTTCCACTGAGCTCGCTGTCGTACTGATACTCCAGTCCTGAAAGCCCCTGGCTGTCGGTTCCGGTAAAACCCAGGACCGGCCCCATAAAATTGCCATAGGGATAGTACCGTTTATAATCTTCAATCAGCTGGATTCCACGGCTGATACCATATTCTTTTTCAAATGCCAGAATTTCATCCTTTATCTCTGTTTCTACCTTCCGCTTCACATAGGTAAAATATGTATCTTTATTGACAAGTTCCAGTACATCCGCCTCTTCCATATCGAGAATTCTGGCGAGTTCTCTGGCAACAGTCGGTTTATCCTCTTCTTCAATATGAATGGGTTCAAGGGCAACTGTCCAGACGCTGGCGCTTTTTGCCAAAATCTTGGTACCGCTGCAATCATAGATGGTCCCCCGCTGGGCGGTCAATTTCGTGGGGCGAAGTGACTGGTCAATTGCTGCGCGCTTTAGCTCCTCACCATCTATGATTTGCAAACGAATCAGATTGAAAATCACAACACCGAGTGCAATTGCCATAAACACCAGCAAAATACACACGCGCCTCCACATCCGTACGGTTGTTCCTTTGGCCATATTGATTCCTCCGTAGAAAAACAGGGCTCTGTCAAAGCTTGAAATAACAGATGCCTTTATCAAAAAGGAGAGTTAAGACCGCTCCTTCTTAACTCTCTTCTCCTGCAAAATCAGGCCGCCGCCAAAATGCGGCAGCCCTTATTTACATATACGTTCCGATGATTCATTTATGACAGAAGCCCCTGCAAAAAAGAAAGGATTTGATCCAGCAGGCTCTCGCTGCCGCTGGACTGCACCACGTTACCCTGATCCCCCTGTGTCAGCGTGATGTATGTTACCTGGCTTTTTCCAATTTTGCTCATATCCAGATATTCCTTGGCATATTCCTCCACATCACTGAGGGTCATATTGGCGTTAGCCTCCATTTGCAGCTGTGTATGTACGCTTTCCTGCTCTGCCAACTGGGTCTGTGCCGCTGCAATCTGGGTTGTCAGCTCATTGAGCTGTACCTGATTGAGCACAATACTGCCAACGATGGTCAGCATCAATGCCATGGTTGCCATCACCGCTGCCATTTTCAGAGAAAATGGGTGCTTGCGGCGGTTTTGATCCAGCTCTTTTTGTGGAAGTTCAATAACATTGTTGCGCCGCTGCGTTTTGGGAGAGGGTTTTTCTTTGGGAAGACCACCAACCTCAACCGTCAACGGACGGGTATCAAAAAGAGAAAGATCATATGCTTCTGTACGATTGCGCAAGGCCATTTGTTCCACTCTCCTGTCTTGTATAAATTTAGTTAAAAGCTATTTGCGTCAAGTAAAAAGTTCATCGGTCAATTTTGTACATACGCGCAGCCGTGAACTTCGTGCACGGGGATTTTCTTCCAGTTCTTTGGCTGAAGGCGCCAGGCCCTTTTTATATACCAGTTCCGCCCTCGGCTTTTTGCCGCACACACATACCGGAAAATCCGGCGGGCAGGTACATCCTGTACACCACTCGTTCATACGGCGTTTTACCATCCTGTCTTCCAGGGAATGAAAGGTGATGACCGCCAGCCTACCACCCGGGCGAAGCAGTGAAAATGCTGCATCCAGTCCTTCTGAAAGCCTGTCCAGTTCTCCGTTTACCGCAATACGAAGCGCTTGGAAGGTCTTTCTGGCAGGATGCCCCGGCTCACGGCGAACCGCCGCCGGAACAGCTTCTCTTACAATATCTGCCAATTGCAGCGTTGTTTCAATCCTGCCGGTTTCACGGGCTGCTGCAATTGCTTTCGCAATGCGGGCTGCGCTCCTGTCTTCTCCATAACGGCTGATGATTTCTGCCAATTGCTGCCACGAAAGCTCGTTTACCAAATCAGCAGCTGTAGGGCCTTCCTGGCTCATGCGCATATCAAGCGGCGCATCAGAATGATAAGAAAAACCCCTTTCCGGCGTATCCAGCTGATGGGAAGATACCCCGATATCCAACAGCACCCCATCTACACGCTCAATGCCTTTTTGGGCTGCCAGCTCCCTCATCTGTGAAAAATTCCCCCGGCATAAGATGGAGCCGGGATATTTTGACAATCGGGCCGTACATGCAGCAATAGCATCCGGGTCCTGGTCGATAGAAATCAGCTTTCCTGTCGTCAGGCGCTGAAGGATAGCTTCGCTGTGTCCTCCTCCGCCGGCAGTACCATCGATATAAATCCCATCTGGCCGGATATTCAGTGAATCGATGGTTTCAGTAAATAATACCGGCTTATGAGAAAATGTAATATTCTGCATCGGATTCACTCTCCTCCAGATTCAGATTCCCAAAAGACTCATTGCCGCCAAAATATTTTCCTGGGACTGGCTGTCATTATAAGCTTTCCATCTGGCCGTATCCCAAATCTCAGCGCGCGTGGCAGCTCCAATAACGGTGACTTCTTTAGAGAGCCCTGCATATTCCCGCAGCGATTGTGGAATCAGCACCCGCCCCTGCTTGTCCGGCTCCACTTCTCCGGCGCCGGAAAAGAAAAAGCGCTGAAGGCTGTGTGCGTTGGCAATCGGCAAAGATGCCATCTTCTCTACCAGACGTTCCCAACGGGCAGGTGAAAAAACAAACAGGCAGTTATCCAGACCTTTTGTTACATAAAAACGGTCACCCAAGTCCTCACGAAACCGTGCAGGGATTGTCACTCTGCCTTTGGCATCCATATTATGTGGAAATTCCCCCATTAACATAGCTGCTGCCCTCTTGCCTTTCATACAGCAAAACCATCCGCTTTTAAACGGTTATTAACACTGTATGCCACTTTTATCCACTATCTACCACTAATAGATAGATTATAGACGATAGCAGAAATAAATGCAATCCCTTTTTGAATTTTATTATGTAAACACATTGAAAACTTTTTTGGGAGTTTTTTATAAAAAAACAAAAAAGC
>DVIY01000135.1 GCA_018710915.1 Candidatus Gallacutalibacter pullistercoris | reverse complement strand
AAGATAATCTGAATATTTATGCATAAACCTCTTGATTTTCTGTATGAAGGGTGTATAATAAAACGCATACCGGCAATGAAACACCCGCTCTTCCGGGCGTGCTGGAAGAGAATTTTATGAAAATACAAAATCAGGAGGCTTTACTCATGGCTGACAAGATCAAAAAAGTAGTGCTCGCCTATTCCGGCGGACTGGATACTTCCATCATCATTCCGTGGCTGAAAGAAAACTATGATAACTGCGAGGTCATCGCGGTTTCCGCCGATGTGGGACAGGGCAGCGAGCTCACCGGGCTGGAAGAGAAGGCCAAGAAGACCGGCGCTTCCAAGCTGTACATCGAAGACCTGAAGAAGGAATTCATCGAGGATTATATCTATCCCACCGTGCAGGCTGGTGCTGTGTATGAGAACAAATATCTGCTGGGCACCTCCTTTGCACGTCCCATCATTGCAAAGCGTATTGTAGAAATCGCTAAGGCCGAAGGCGCCGACGCTATCTGCCACGGCTGCACCGGCAAGGGCAACGATCAGGTCCGTTTTGAGCTGTCCATCAAGGCTTTTGCTCCCGAGATGAAGATTATTGCTCCCTGGAGAATCTGGGATCTGAAGTCCAGAGAGGACGAGATCGAGTATGCAGAAGCTCACAACATCCCGCTGAAGATTACCCGTGAGACCAACTATTCCAAGGATAAGAACCTGTGGCACCTCTCTCACGAGGGCCTGGATCTGGAAGACCCGGCCAACGAGCCCAAGTATGACGACCCCAACTTCCTGGAGCTGGGCGTTTCTCCCGAGCAGGCTCCCGACAAGCCGGAATATATGACCATCCACTTTGAGAAGGGCGTTCCCACCGCTGTCAACGGCGAAGAGCTGGGCGCTGTGGAGCTTATCGAGAAGCTCAACGAGCTGGGCGGCAGAAACGGTGTCGGCATCGTGGACATGGTAGAAAACCGTTTGGTCGGCATGAAGAGCCGCGGCGTGTATGAGACTCCCGGCGGCGCTATCCTCTACCACGCGCACAACAAGCTGGAAGAGATCTGCCTGGATCGCGACACCTATCACTACAAGCAGCAGATCGGCCTGAAGTTTGCTGACCTGGTATACTTTGGCCAGTGGTTCACTCCTCTCCGTGAGGCTCTGTCCGCTTTCGTCACCAGCACTCAGCAGGCCGTTACCGGCGATGTGAAGCTGAAGCTGTACAAGGGCAACATCATCGACGCAGGTGTCACTTCTCCCTACTCCCTGTATGACGAGGAGATCGCCACCTTTGACGAGGACGAAGTCTACGACCAGAAGGATTCCGCCGGATTCATCAACCTGTTCGGGCTGCCCATCAAGGTGCAGGCCATGAAGCGCCAGAAGCTGGAGAAATAATCCGACTTTTCACAACATACGATCCCCGCATAATCCCCTTCTGGGAGAGTATGCGGGGTTTGGTGTTCATTTTGATAAATTCAGAAGTTTGGAGGAACACGCCGTGAAACTATGGGCAGGACGCTTCCACAAGGAGCTTGACCCCAAAACCAACGACTTTAACTCATCTATTTCCTTTGACAGCCGTATGTATCAGGAGGATATCCGCGGGAGCATCGCCCATGCCACCATGCTGGGCGCCTGCGGCATTATCGATAAAGCGGAATCTGAGAAGATTTGCGATGAGCTGCAAAAAATCAGCGACGAAATCACCGCGGGCACACTGCCCATCGACCCCAACGCCGAGGACATCCACACCTTTGTAGAGGGCGAGCTTACCCAGCGCCTGGGCAGCGCCGGCAAGCGGCTGCACACCGCCCGGAGCCGGAACGACCAGGTAGCGCTGGATATCCGCATGACCTTGAAAAAGGAAGCCGCCGGGCTTATCAGCCAGCTGAAAGAGCTGTGCACCGTGCTGGCCAACAAGGCGATGGAATACAGCGAGGCCATTATGCCTGGCTATACCCATTTGCAGCGGGCACAGCCCATCACCTTTGGCCACCATCTGCTGGCTTATGGGGAGATGTTCCTGCGGGATATCGGCCGGATGGAGGATGCCATGAAGCGCATGGACGTGATGCCTTTGGGCTCCGGTGCGCTGGCAGGCACCACCTATCCGCTGGACCGCCGCATGACCGCCAACCTGCTGGGGTTTGCCCATGTGAGCAACAACAGCCTGGACGGCGTTTCCGACCGTGACTTCTGCGTGGAGCTGGCTTCCGCCATCTCCCTTGCCATGGTGCATTTGTCCCGGTTCTCCGAGGAAATTATCCTGTGGTGCTCCTGGGAGTTTAAGTTCATCGAGCTGGACGATGCATTCTCCACCGGTTCCAGCATTATGCCTCAGAAGAAAAATCCCGATATTGCCGAGCTGGTGCGCGGCAAGAGCGGACGGGTGTTCGGCGATCTCATGACGCTGCTCTCTATGCTCAAGGGACTGCCGCTGGCCTACAACAAGGATATGCAGGAAGATAAAGAGGCGATTTTCGACGCAGTGGATACCCTCAAGCTGTGCTTGACGGCCTTTATCCCCATGATCGATACCATGCGGGTGCTCACCGATAATATGCGGGCTGCCGCTGCGAAGGGCTTTATCAACGCTACCGACTGCGCCGACTATCTGGTAGGAGAAAAGGGTCTGCCCTTCCGGGATGCATACCGCATTACCGGCGAACTGGTGGCACGGTGCATCGAGCTGGGTGAAACGCTGGAAAGCCTCTCTATGGAGGAATATCAGAAGGTTTGCCCCGAATTTGACGAGGGCGTGTATGAGGCAATTTCTCTTGAAAAATGCGTCAATGGCCGCACCGTGTATGGCGGCCCGGCACCGGAGAATGTGAAGTCTCAGGCAAAGGAAATGCTGAAAACACTGGAAGAGATGTAAAGTATGGCGCGGAGCGAACTTACGGTTTCCAAAGGGACTTAGTCCCTTTGGCGAGGGTTCGGGGCGAGGAGCCCCGACACTGCGAAGCGTAAGCGAGCTTAATAAAAAGCTACTTGTTTCCACTCAGCAGCAAGAGCTGCCGAAGGCAGCGCGAGGGCTGAAAAGGAGTATTCTTCCCATACAAAGGAAGCCAAAAGCTAACTCTTTTCACAAACCACAAGAGTTGCCAAAAGCAGAGAAAACGGGATTTTTAGGGGAAACCCCATACGTGGGTTTCCCCTCGAAAACAGCCCACAGGGCT
>DVIY01000134.1 GCA_018710915.1 Candidatus Gallacutalibacter pullistercoris | reverse complement strand
TTTCTCGGTTTATCAGCAGAGCTTCCGGATTTTCTGAGGCACTGATCAAATGATTGGAAAACCATCCCAGTTCCTCTTCCGTGTCAAACGAAACGAAATCCCGCATGGGTTCATTTTTCTTTCCAAACGCTTTTCGATATGCTGAAACAATCCGATTGGAAATACAAATTCCCGCATACGTGGAAAACGACGCCGCACCCTCCTGACGATATGTCTTAGCTGCCTGTAAAAGCCCCAGAAGTCCTTCCTGAGAAAGATCCTCAGCTTCCAGCAACGAAGAACGATATGGGTTTGCAATCCGGTGAATGAAAGGAATATAACGCGATGCCAACTCGGCAAACGCTTCGCCTTCTCCGTTTTGCACACGCAAAATCAATTCACTTTCCGGAATGGATACCCAGCTCAAGCTTTATAACACCTCAATAACAACGTGTTTCAACGCTGTTTTTCTCATCATAACCGATTTAAAGGAAAAAGTCAACAAAAATTCAAAAATTCGCAACATTTTTTACCAATCAAGAGGCTTATTTTTTAAAAATACTATGGAATCACGACTAAAATATATCTGATTCCATGTAAATTCTGGTAACTATCCCTTTATATTTCGTTTTGGAAATTATGCTTTTTTTGATTTCTTATATAATAATCAGGAAGAAAAACTGTTTTTTCACCTGAAATGGGGGTTTAATATGATCTCACGGTTGTTCAGTATGGGGCTTCTTGGACTGGAAGCTTTTGTGGTAGAGGTGGAGGCGGATATTTCCAAAGGCCTTCCCTGTTTTGATATCGTTGGCCTGCCCGGAATGGCAGTAAAAGAATCTCGTGAGCGGGTACGTGCAGCCATAAAGAACTGCGGTTTTGAATATCCGGTCAGTCGTATCACAATGAATCTGGCACCCGCCGACAAGAAAAAAGAAGGGCCGGTCTATGATCTCCCCTTGTTGATGGCTCTTTTGCAATCCACTGGGCAAATTCAGGCCAATACAGATGACTGTGTTTTTATCGGGGAACTTTCCCTCACCGGTGCGATACGCCCGGTACGCGGTGTTCTGCCTATGGCGATTGCCGCAAAAGAGGCCGGCTTTTACCGCTTTTTTGTCCCGGCAGAAAACGCCCGCGAGGGTGCAGTAGTGGAGGGGTTGGAGGTTTACCCTGTAGCTTCGGTGCAGGAGCTGGCCGACCACTTAAACGGCCGCAATTTGCTGCATCCCGCAGTTTTTGACAATAACGAGCCAACCGGAAGTTTCGAACCGGTGCTCGACTTTTCGGATGTACGGGGACAACCAGAAGCCAAACGTGCACTTGAAATCGCTGCAAGCGGTGGGCATAATGTGCTGATGATTGGGCCGCCTGGTTCCGGCAAAAGCATGCTGGCAAAACGCTTGCCCTCCATTCTGCCGGATATGACCTTTGCCGAGATGATTGAAACAACCAAAATTCATTCCATTGCGGGAACCATTCCCAATGGCGGGACACTCATCCGCACACGGCCTTTCCGTTCCCCGCACCATACTGTTTCACCGGTAGGGCTTTCCGGCGGCGGGAGTATTCCGCGTCCGGGCGAAATTTCTCTGGCGCATAACGGCGTGCTCTTTCTCGATGAATTGCCGGAATTTTCCCGTATGGCCATGGAAGTGCTGCGACAACCCATGGAAGATGGAAAAGTCTCTATTTCCCGTGCAAATGCGACAGTGTCTTATCCCTGTTCGGTGATGCTGGTAGCAGCTATGAACCCCTGTCCCTGCGGCTATTTTGGGCACCCCACCAAGCCATGTACCTGCTCGCCAACTATGGTGTCGCGCTATCTTTCGCGTATCTCCGGCCCGCTTCTGGACCGGCTGGATATTCATGTAGAAGTAGCGCCGGTGGGATTTGACGAGCTTTCTTCCTGTGAAAAGGCAGAACCTTCTGCTGAAGTGCGGAAGCGGGTAAATCGTGCGAGGCAGATTCAGAACGAGCGTTTTGCCGGAACCGGCATTTCCTGCAATGCGCGGATTCCCGCCTCTATGCTGCACGAAGTTTGTACGATTACTGAAGAGGCGCGCAGGCTGCTCCGTGAGGCTTTTACGCAGTTGGGGCTTTCTGCGCGTGCTTTTGACCGTGTGATGAAGGTTGCCCGAACGATTGCCGATTTAGATGGCAGCCCGAAGATTGAAACACCTCATGCCATGGAAGCTGTGCAATATCGCAGTCTGGACCGCCGTTACTGGATGCGGGAATTGTAAAAAATCGAAAAATTGGGGATGGGCTGGACAAACCCTGTCGGACGTGGTATTCTGTATGCGTTGCGGTTTCATACCGTCAATATGGAATTTTGGGAAAGAGGGTTCTGATAGCTTGGTTAGGGAAAACAAAATTACGGAAGGCGTTATCTGGAAACATCTGCTGGCATTTTTCTTCCCCATTCTTTTGGGTACATTTTTTCAACAGTTATACAATACGGTAGACGCTATTATTGTCGGTAACTTTGTCGGTACGCAGGCACTGGCAGCAGTTGGCGGTGCTACCGGTACCATTATCAATTTGTTGGTGGGCTTTTTTGTGGGCCTTTCCGCCGGCGCAACGGTTATCATCTCACAGTATTACGGTGCGCGCCGTGCACGCGAGACTTCCCAGGCAGTTCACACCTCGGTAGCTATGGGTATTGCCGGAGGCCTGCTGTTTATGGTACTGGGAATGTTGATTTCTCCCTGGGCATTACGTGCTATGGGTACGCCGGAAGATGTAATGGAACCCGCCGTTACTTATATTGAAATTTATTTCGGTGGCATGGTGTTCAACCTGCTGTACAACATGGGTTCCGGTATTCTGCGTGCGGTGGGAGACTCCAAGCGTCCACTTTATTTTCTGATTTTATGCACGGTGCTCAACCTGGTACTGGATTTGCTGTTTGTCCCGGTCTTCCACTGGGGCGTGGCTGGTGTAGCTATTGCTACTATTGTTTCACAGGCTGTTAGTGCCATTTTGATTCTTGTAATCCTGATGTTCTCAGACGATGTATATCGTTTGCATTGGAAAGAAGTCCGTCTGGATTTTTATATTTTGCGAAACATCATCCAGATCGGACTGCCTGCTGGTTTGCAGTCGGTTATGTACAATGTTTCCAATATTATTATTCAATCCACTATCAATACCTTTGGCACCAACACCGTAGCAGCCTGGACTGCTTACGGTAAAATTGACGGACTGTTCTGGATGATTATGGGTGCCTTCGGCACTTCGGTCACCACTTTTTCCGGACAGAATTTCGGTGCACAGAAGTATGACCGTATCCGTAAAAGTGTCCGCATCTGCACGGTGATGGCAATGGGGACCGCTTTTCTGCTCAGTACGGTGCTGTACTTCTGGGGTTCGTATGTATATCAACTGTTTTCCAGTGACAGCAAGGTAATTGAAATCGGTATGGAAATTCTGCACACCATGGTGCCGTTTTATTTCACTTATGTCTGTATTGAAATCCTCTCCGGCACGATGCGCGGCACAGGCGATTCCCTTATTCCTATGATTATCACCGGTGTGGGAATTTGCGTATTGCGGGTAGTCTGGATTTTTGTTGCCGCTCCCCTGTGGCCTGGAATCCAGAGTGTCATTATCAGCTACCCCATCACCTGGGCATTTACCTCGATTTTGTTTATCATCTATTACTTGCAGGGTGGCTGGCTTCGCAAGCGCATTACACGTATGGGTTTTGCCCCTGAAGTCCGCCAAAAGCACGGAAAGGGATAAAAACGATTGATAGAAGCTGTAGAGCCGCTCCAGACTGGGGCGGCTTTTTCTTTCCTGATTCTTTCACATTCCTCCCACCTGCTGTATATTATGGAATAAAGCAACGCGAAAGGGGGCGTCCCGAATGGGCAAGGTTCGCTGTAACGACCTTTGCGGCCGGTTTACCCGATGCCGTGGGATGTATGCAGTCGCTTTTGGGCTGGGGCTGGCAGTAGCCTGCTTTTGTCCGGTACAGCTGGTGTTATTCCTTACGGCTGTGATCATTGTGGCACTGGGGTTTTCCCTTTTGCGCCGCGCATGATGCTTTTTTTGTGAAAGGATGGATTCTGATGAAAATTGTTGTCATGAAGAGTTCCGGTTTCCTCGGCTTTTTCCTGCGTCACATGTTTGGCATCCGCCGCCAGCTGGAAGAATAAAAAAGGCGAACATACTGATTGGCAATATGCTGGTCTTAAAAAATACTGTAGGGGACGCATTGTACGCGTCCCCTACGTCTATCAGGAGAAGTTTGTGTTTCCATCAAATCATAGAAAATACAGCAAGCGTTTCAAAAACCAGCTTAAAACTAATAGTACCGCCCCTTCTTCAGCAGCAGCAGCAGCATCAGGTATCCGCTGAGGAGAAGCAGCGTAAAATTGTACCGGGAACGCAGCAAAACCAAAAAACCCAGTATGCTCATTGGCAGCAGTGTGAGAAATGATATCGCTGTAACAATTCGCTCTGCCCACCCTATGGATACCTGCCTGCTGAGTGCAGCATAAACCGCCTGCCCACCGTCCAATGGGCCGACTGGCAACAGGTGAAAAATTCCCAGCGCTGCATTGGCGGCCAGCAGCCGCAGCCCGAATTCCCCCGGAAGCAGGCGCCATGTGGGAAGCAGCACCAGACAAGCCAACAGATTAGCTGCGGGACCTGCCAGAGAAATCAGGATATCTTTCCGATACCCCTCGCGGCAGCGCCTTTCTTCCTGAATTTCCAGTCCGAAAAGCCCGCATTTCAGGCATACGGCAGGAACCCCCAGTATCTCCATGCACAGCAGATGTCCACATTCATGCCAGACGGCTGCTGCCGCACCCGCAATCCATACCCCGCTCCGGTCTGCAAGCAGAAGAAATGCAGCGGCGGCGGCAAAACCAGCATGAATTTCCAGCCGCCGCCCGCCAATATACAGACAAATCACTCCTGCTGCAGCAAAGAAAGCAGCTGCGCACCCGTATGTTCTGCGGCCTCCTGCCACTCATCACCTGCTACCAGAGACTGGTTTAATGTCTCCAGATACCAGGTGCGTACCGTCTGATACCACTCGGCCCCACTGAACCGCAGCGCCAATGCTGCCAGCAAAATCAGGGCGCAGGCCACGATTTGTATCCAGGTGACGCGCCGGGTATTATCGGCTTTTTGGGCCCGACGCGTAGTTTTTTCTTCCATCAGTTCTGCTTCAGAAAGGGGATATTCCAACTTTGCCTCCCCCTCTCTGTTACAGAATAATGCAGATCAGCCCACTGCACCCGTCGTTGATAATGCGCTCAATCGTTTCGCGCAGCTTACCGCGAGCATCTTCGGGCATACGGTACAGCTTGTTATGCAGCCCCTCGTTGACCAGTTCATGCAGGGACTTTCCAAAAATATTTGACTCCCAGATTTTCCCGGGGCTTTCTTCAAATTCGCGCAGCAGGTACATCACCAGTTCTTCGGATTGCTGTTCGGAGCCAACAATGGGGGTGAGTTCCGTGCAGATCTGCGTGCGCATCATATGGATAGAGGGCGCTGCAGCCTTGAGGCGGATTCCATATTTGCTTCCCTGACGGATAATTTCCGGTTCTTCCAGTGTCAACTCATCGATATCGGGCATCACGATGCCGTAGCCCGTTTCCTGTACATCTTCATAAGCCTGCCGGATTTTTTCATAGCTCTTTTTAATCTCTGAAAGCTCCTGCAAAGAGCGGAAAAGTGCGCCTTCATCGTGAATCTCGATGCCGGTTTTTTCTCCCAAAATCTGATAAAATAGATTGGAAGACATTCGCAGGGAGACCTGTGCTTCACCGCTGCCCAGCGCGACAGAAGAAAGCTCTGCCTGCTCGATATACTCACAGCATTCCGCTTCACGCAGCAGACCCGAGACTTCCCTCACGCGCGAAAGGCGGCTTCCAGCCTCACGCAATGCACCGAATACCGCTTCACGCAGCCAATGCCCTTTTTCCAGAGATGCAATCCAGCGGGGCATGTCGATGCGCACTTCCCGGATGGGGAATTCAAACAGGATTTTGGAGAGGATACCGCGAATCTGCTCTTCCTCGATTTCCAGGCAGTTGACTGCCATCACAGGCACGCCGTATTTTTCCGTCAAGTGGGCGGCAAGTGACTGTGCTTCGGGAGAAGCAGGCTCCATACAGTTGAGCAGCACCACAAACGGCTTTTTGATTTCACGCAGCTCCTGTACCACGCGCTCTTCGGCCTCTTCATATTCTTCGCGGGGGATTTCACTGATACTGCCATCTGTCGTGACCAGCAGGCCAATGGTAGAATGTTCGGTGATAACCTTCTTCGTGCCGATCTCTGCCGCCATATTGAAGGGGATTGGCTCTTCATACCAGGGTGTCATGACCATACGGGGCTGGTCGTCTTCAATATAGCCCAGCGCGCTGGGGACAATGTATCCCACACAGTCAATCATCCGCACATCAAAAGCCGCTGAGTCATCCACACGAACCGTGACGGCTTTTTCCGGGATGAATTTAGGCTCTGTGGTCATAATGGTGCGCCCGGAGGCAGACTGCGGCAGCTCATCTACGGCGCGGTCACGCTGGTAGTCGGACTCCATGTGGGGAATCACGATGGTATCCATAAATTTTTTGATAAAGGTGGATTTGCCCGTGCGCACAGGCCCCACCACCCCGATGTAAATATCCCCGTTGGTGCGCTGGGAAATATCGGTGTAGATGTTTCTTTCGTCCATGAATCAACCATGCCTTTCCGCGGCCCGCTGTAGGCGGAAAGCCGCATAGAGTTGGCCGCAGAACCTGCGGCTATATTTTTTATTACAGAATCAGTTGGAAGCGAGCAGCAGCATCTGACCTTCGCTCAGCCGCTCTTCTGGGGAAGAAAGCCCGTTTTCTTCGCACAGGGCGCGCAGTGAAACACCGTGCTCCCGCGCAATATCCCAAACCGATTCATTCTCACCGGCATAATACAGGCACAAAACCGCCCCATCGCTGCCCTTTCTGCGGCTTTCATCACCACGCATGGCAGAAACCGCACGGCAGGAAGCCGTGTGCGATGCAATGCCGTTGACCTGCATTTCCACTGAGATTTCCAGCCCAGTATTCCCGGTAATACGGTAGCCAATTCCACCCGGCTGTGCCCAGCACAGCACGCGTCCGCCTTCGGCGGAGCCGTTCCATGAACGGGAAAGGCTAAAATCCGCCATCTTTTCCAGGTAGAAGGGCGTCTCCTGCGGATCACAGGCCAAAATACACAGGTTCAGCTTTCCGGTAAAGAGAAGCTGGCCGTTCTGAATTTCTGCACTGATGCTGTTCATTTCATTCCAGACATCCAGAATCTTTGAAAAGGATTCTCCGCCGGTATCAATCTGAATTTTTTGCATAGCCTGTTCTGAGATGATTTCATCGATACAGCTCATCTGCACAGGGGCGTGTTCCAATTCGGTTTCGTATTCGGTAGAATAGGCATCGGTAACAAAAGTGATTTCACGTTCGCGGTATGCACAGGAGAAAGCAGAGAGACGAAGTTCCGATTCCAGCCGCATGGGTTCGCCGCTGGAATCATTGCGCACCTGTAAGGAAAGGTCGCACACCTCCATACGAAGGCTGCACCGGCAATCTTCCGAAGCGCCTTCACAATCCACCATCTGGCTGAAGGGGATTTCGAACTCCATGGTTTCCAGCGCGCCGTCTTCCAGCGCCGAACTATATAGTACTTCCATCCGGATGATGCCTTTGGCCAGCAATTTGCCGGAAACCGGTCGGCAGTCCTGCACCATACAACAGGCGCGGCTGCGCAGAACCGATTCTACCGGAGGCTTGCTGTTGTTGATTTCCAGCATTTCTGAAATGGTAAACTGCTGCTCTCCCAAACCTGCCAGCGTACTGGCGGGAACTGTCTGCTGACGCTGTTCGAGATCGGGGTCGTCGGCCTGCGTACAGATTTGGCAGCTGCGGCGATCCCAAACCTGTGCACAGATGGAAAACGCGCCGTGAATGTCCAGCCGTCTGGGGCTGGCAGCACGGCAATTGACGTATTCCAGCCGTGCCCCTACACGTGCCGCACCGTTGACGGGTGTTTCCCGCAAGGGAATGACAGAGGAAAATCGGCTTTCGGTTTCACAGCAGCGCACACAGTCTTCCCGGGAATCCAGATAGAGGATTCGTACCCGCACCACACCTTCGGTTTCCAGCTGGTCACCGTTGAGGGCATGGGAAGAGAGGCAGGGCAGCACCTGGCATTTCAAAATACGCTGGATATCCGGGCAATAATCCGGCAGGCTGATATCCAGATCCAGAGGCTGTTCCTGACAGCCGTCGAACAGGACGGTACTGTCTGTGTATTCCGTCCGCTTGAATGTATACTCCATAGCTTTGCTCTCCTTCACTGATTTTCTACCCTATCTGTATGACTCTAAATCGGAGAATATACCGATGAAAAGAGGACAAAACAAAAAAGCTACCCGATTGTATAACCAGATAGCTTTTCTATATAGATTATTCTTTTGTTTCTCGTGCAAAAACCCGCTTTTGTTCCTTCTGGGCTTTTCTTTTCTCGCGGAGCCGGCGGAAAAAATCCTGCAAAAGGGCGGCAGCTTCTTCCTGCATAAAACCAGCCGTTACCTGTGGATGGTGATTATACGGCAGTTCAAACAAATCCACAATAGAGCCACAGGAACCGGCTTTGTCATCTGCCGCACCATAGACCACCTGCGGAATCCGGGCATTGATGATCGCTCCGGCACACATGGGACACGGCTCTAATGTTACATACAGCTCGCATTGCCACAAACGCCATCCGCCCAGCGTGCGGCAGGCATTATGAATGGCTTCTATTTCTGCATGGCACAAGGCATTTTTATCTGCTTCACGGCGGTTGCGGCCCTCTGCAATGATCTTTCCCTCACAGACGATGACCGCCCCTACAGGGACTTCCCCTTCTTCCCCTGCTTCCCGAGCAAGCTCCAATGCACGAAGCATAGGTTCCTTTGCGGGGATGAATGAACGCTTCATCATCCAATCAGGCTCTCTAAAGAGGAGCCGAGGAAGGCCACCAGAAACGCGATGAATCCAGGATTGAACACAAATGCAGAAACACGCGCAGAGGCAGAAAGCAGCATGGGCTCATATCGCCGCTGAAAATATTCCCGTTTGCGAAGCATCAAAACCACCAGGCTGAAAATCCCAAGAAGAATCAAGCCAAAAAACAGGAAGTTATTCAGCATATCATACACTTCGCTCGATACCACATCGCTGATCATATCGAAGAACAGCGAAAGGCCGTTATTCAGTGCATGGATCACAATCGTAATCCACAGATTGTTGGTCTGCACCATAATGAAGCCCAGCAGCAGACCCACAATAAAGGTGAATGTAAACTGGATAAAATTGCCGTGGTAAAATGCAAACAACAGCGCTGACCCGAAAACTGCGAAGCCTTTGCCGTATTTGCGCAGCTGTGAAAGGATGACGCCGCGGAAAGCCAATTCTTCCACCAGCGGCGGAATCACTGCAATTTCAATGATACACAAGATAGTAGAAAATACGGAATCGGTCGGGACAGACTCTGGAAGCGTTGCATTAAAGCCCATTTCTTCCAGTATAATAGCCACGATGTTTCCGGGGATATTGCTGAGCATGCAGGCTCCCACACCAAACAGGACAAACAGCACACTGGTGCTAAAGCCTACCTTTTCAAATGGAAAAGTTTCGGCAAGCGGCAGCTTCATAAACGCGACGCACAGTAAAAATGGCCCGGCGACGCTGATGATGTATACCACGCTGACCAGCAGATAGTACATTTCTGAGCTCATTCCGCCGCTATTTAGAAGGTTCCGGTTAAACGGGTATCCAATCATCAGCAAAATCTGCGTAGACAGAAAGCTCAGTGCCAGCATCAGCACCTGAACGGCAAAGCAGGACCAGCCCATCACATTGGAAACATGGCGAATCTGCTTTTTACATTTCCATTCCGGAGTTTCCCAATATGGTACCTGGGGTGGGAACGGGCTGTTTTGCCCCCAACCGCCGGGAGAATTTGGCATCTGATATTCATTCATCGACAACACCTGCCCTTTCCTGGCAAAAGTAATGTAGTATTCTTACATTATGCACCAGAAGACAAGGGTCTGTCAACGGTATTTTGGTGCGGTATACGCGCCTGTCAGCAAATCTCATACCTGCCAGCTGAAAGCTGCATAAGCACTGCCTCTCCCTGCTGCCGGGCAGCAATTCCCGATTCTTTTTCTGGCATACCATTTACCATCAGAGATTCCAGCTTGACGTTTTCCAGAATCAGCTCTGCCTGCGCGTCAAATGGAACCACAAAATGATAGGCAAATCGGCCGTCTTCCAATGCTTTCCATCCGCTTTCATATTGACCTGCCGGGGAATTGACGCGTGCTTCTGCATGGCCGATACGGGCATCGGGTTTTGGAGCAAAACGAACCTTTTTAAAGCCCGGCGCTTCTTCGCTGGGGTTGATACCGCACACATCGCGGTATATCCATTCTACCACCGAGCCATATGCATAGTGGTTCATGGAGTTCATACCGATACCGCTGATTTTCCCATCCGGCAGAACAGAATTCCAGCGCTCCCAGATGGTGGTTGCGCCCATACGCACTTCATACAGCCAGCTGGGCAAATCTTCCTGCAAAAGCAGTGTATAAGCAGAATGGCTGTCTCCACTGCGGCTGAGTGCACGGCACAGGACCGGGGTGCCCAAAAATCCGGTTTTGAGATGCATGCCCGCCCCTTCCAGCAATTCCTGCAGCAAGTGCAGATTCTTTTCACGATATTCCGGCGGAACAATATCATATTGCAGCGCAAGCACCAAGCCTGTCTGGGTAGCAGCGGCACACCGGCCACCTGGGGTAAAGTATTCCTTGCGGATTGCCGCCAGAATTTCCTCTGCCAGCTGGCCATATTCTTGCTGAAGGGCTTCCATTCCGAGGACCCCTGCCGCTTTGGAAACAATCTGCGCACAGCGATAGTAATACACCGAACACAAATAAGTGATATCCGTACCCCCCATCACAGCTTCCGGGTCCATTCCATACCGGGGGCCATCGAGTGCCAGCCAGTCGCCAAAATGGAATTTTTCTGCAAGCCACAGCCGGGTATTGCCGGTGGCTTCGTCTTCCCTGCGCACCCAGTCTACCCAGGCTTTCATGCCTGCAAACTGTTCACGCAGCTTTTCTTTTCCGCCATTATAGACATAACGGTTCCATGGGACAATCGCACCTGCGTCGGCCCATCCGCAGGCACCCATTCCTTCCAGCATGGGATGGCCGCTGTTGGGACGTGCGATTAACGGTGCAACAAATGGCACACAGCCGTTACGGGTTTCCTGCTCTTTCCAAATATCACGGCAATATTTATCGTAAAACGCAGAGCAATCCATCACAAAGCATGCGGTTGAGCTGAACACCTGTGCATCCCCTGTCCAGCCCATACGTTCGTCACGCTGCGGGCAGTCTGTCGGCACATCCACAAAGTTATCCTTCTGGCTCCATTTGGCGTTCAGAATCAGCCGGTTCACCAGCTCGTTGCCGGTGGCCAGTTCGCCGATTTCTTCCAGGTCAGAGTACAGGCTGCATCCTGTAAAAGCCGTTTCGTCAGGCTTCCCGCCAGGCCAGCCCATAACTTTGATATACCGGTATCCATAGAAGGTAAAATGCGGACGCACCAGCGCCGGATGGCCATCGGAAATAAACCGGTACTCGCATAGTGCGCTTCGCATATTGTCCCGATAGAAACATTCTTCCTGCAAAAGCTCGCCAAATTGCAGGCGAAGCTGTATCCCTTTGGGAAGATTTGCCTGCAATTCGAACCATCCGGTAATGACCTGCCCCATGTCGAGCACCCATTCATCCTTTTGGGTGTGCAAAAGCTTCGGGGCAAAAGTTTCATGTTTCTTCACCGGCAAGCTCAGACGCGGAGAAGGTTCTGCCAGCGGAAGGGAAGGAGCTTTTTCCACCACCGGAAGCCAGTCATATGTATCTCCGTTCGGCGTATCCCAACCGGGAACCTCTTTGGCCTGTTCGTAACGTTCTCCATCATAAATACTGCTGAAGGTGACCGGTGCAGGCGCACATTGCCAGCTGCCGTCTGTTCCCAGCACAGACTCCCGGCCATCTGCCATAGTAACGCGAAGTTCCAGCAACAGCAGGAATTCCTCTGCAAAAGCTTCGCAGGGAGTACCGGGGTCATCACTTTCGTAATCGGCAGCTTTTCCATCAAAACCAAAGTGGCCTTTTGCCCAGCCATTCCCCAGCATAGCGCCCACAGTATTGGCTCCGGCATGCAGCAGATCTGTCACATCATATGTCTGATATTGCAGCCATTTATCATACCCTGTACAGCCGGGCGCGAGGTATTCATCATCCGCCTTTTCCCCATTGACAGAAAGCTCATATAATCCCAGACCTGCTGCGTAGATTCGCGCACTGACCGGTTGCTCTTCCAACACAAAGCTGCGGCGCATCAGCGGATGCACACTCTTTTCAAGAGACGGGGAAATCCATGTTCCAGCCCACTCTTCCCCCATTTTGGAAGTTTCGAACCAGGCCGGTTCACTGGTAGCAGTTTCTCCGGTATCAGCGCACACCGTTACCCGCCACCAATACCGTGTACAGGGGGAAAGTTCCATTGTCAGCGGTACATCAACCGAGGAAAGGCTATTGTCTTCTCCAGAATCCCACAGCAGCTCCTGAAAATCCGGTCTCTGTGAAACTTCGATTCTGGCCCATTTCTGCTCTTTAGCCTTCGTTTCTTCCACCTTCCAAGAAAGCGACGGTACCCCCAATTCAAACCCCAGCGGATTTATGATTCGATTGGTTTTCAATCCGGTTATCTTCAAAGCAAACTCCTCCTTTATCGGCTTTCAAG
>DVIY01000015.1 GCA_018710915.1 Candidatus Gallacutalibacter pullistercoris | reverse complement strand
TAATCAGCCGAAAAGGTATTATCTCCCGAACGGGATTTTATGTACAAACAATGGGAAGGCATTCCTTTGGGAATGTCTTCCTTTTTTTGTAAACAATTTAACAAGTTTTATGAAAAAGCTATTCAAATAGCGCGTTTTGTTGTATAATATAATTATGCTCTATAGGATGTTTTGGGGACATCCTGTAACAGTTGATTTTTAAAGATCGACTGTTATGTCCAGTTGTATGATAGCCTATCCCGAACAGCATGGCGGGAAGGCAATGAAAGGAGAAAAAATTATGGCAAAAATTATCGGCAATGCACTTCCCAATATTCCCTGGCAGGACAAACCCGAAGGCTATAACGCCCCGATCTGGCGTTACACCGAAAACCCCATCATCAACCGTCATGACCAGAAAAATGCAAACAGTATTTTTAACTCTGCTGTTGTGCCTTTCGGCGACGGCTTTGCGGGTGTTTTTCGCTGCGATTCCCGCTCTCTGAGCATGAACCTCTTCCCCGGCTTCTCCAAAGACGGTATTCACTGGGAAATTGCTGACGACCCCATTACCTTTGAAGGTGACCCGGATGTTACCGTATGCGAGTATCGCTACGATCCCCGTGTCCTGAAGATGGACGACAAATATTACATCACCTGGTGTAACGGCGCACACGGCCCCACTATTGGTGTGGGCTGGACTACTGATTTCAAGACCTTTCATCAGTGCGAAAACGCATTCCTGCCCTATAACCGCAATGGTGTACTGTTCCCCAGAAAGATCGGCGGCAACTATGTTATGCTGTCCCGTCCTTCCGATACCGGCCACACCCCGTTCGGCGACGTATTTTGCAGCCAGAGCCCGGATTTGACCTTCTGGGGCAAGCATCGCTGGGTTATGGGTATTATCAACTCCGATAAGTCCGCCTGGCAGTCCAAGAAAATCGGCCCCGGCTGTGTACCGATTGAGACTGACGAAGGCTGGCTGATTCTGTATCACGGCGTTCTGAATACCTGCAACGGCTTTGTGTACCGCATTGGCGCTGCACTGCTGGATCTCGACGAGCCGTGGAAGGTAAAGGCACGCTGCCGCAACTATGTACTTGGCCCGGAAGAGCTGTATGAGTGCGTGGGCGATGTTCCGAACGTAACCTTCCCCTGCGCAGCATTGACGGATGCTGAGACCGGCCGTATTGCCATTTACTATGGCTGCGCTGATACCGTGACCGGACTGGCCTTTACAACGGTAGATACCCTGCTTGACTACATTCGTGAGTATCCGTTGGTATAATCGAATTTTCCCGTAAAACAAATTGGGCCGGAGAGTGTAAAACTCTCCGGCCTTTTTTATTGATTGCCAAATTTACGCGCTTATGCGCTTATTTACTTCTCGTCGAGTTTTCGGCACAGTTCAAAAAAAGCATCCCGATCCAGCAGCAGTGCATGAAGTCGGGACATTTCCCGATCCGTATTCACGCTTTTGAGATAAAATTGCACATAGCCATCGGGGCCGTACTTATTTTTGCAATGTTCCAATACTCTCTGATACTGTTGTTCTGTGGTAAGAGAGGGATAATGCTTTCTCCCATAACGCAGGCTGCGGTCAATCAAGCGTTCGGGGGTGTATTCTCTGTCTGCATCCGCCACAATTTTCCCATAGAGGGAACGAGGCTCTGTTTCGGAAGAACCCCGGTGATCTTCTACCGCCTGTGCCATCAGCTCGATCTGCTCGGGAGAAAAATATTTTCTGAGCGTGCTGTCATTGCGCAGAAACTTTCCAGAAAACAAATGATGCTCCTCCCTGCCCCATGCAAGCCCAACATCATGATATACCGCGATGACCTCTACCAGATCTTTATCTGCGCCATATTCTTCTGCAAGATTCAAAGCGGTTCGCGTTACATTGTCCACATGCGTTCTGTTGTGCCCTTCGTCAAATTGATCGTACTTGGGCAGGATGGTTTCCTTCAGATAGCGGCTCAATTCCTGATTCATTTTTCTTCCCTCCAGCAGATAAATTCAGGCTCATCAAAGAATAATAAATGCCTGTATCTATCAAGCATAACACACGTTCAAAAAAACACAAGGGCTTGTAACGATTATGGCTCTGTTACGACAAAAATTTCTTCCAGTCCATAGTTTTTCAAAAATGCAGCACATTCTGGGGTAATCACTTCTCCGGGCATAACGATTGGCACGCCCGGCGGACACGGACAGGCTGCTTCTCCGGCAACACGCCCTATGGCTTCGCTCATCGGAATTTTTTCCTGAAACGCCAGCACTGCTTCCCGCGGAAAAGTTTTTACCGGCGGAAGCGGCGGCAGTGCGGGTGTTTCTTCCACTGTACAAAAAGCATTGGGCAGCGCTTTCACGGCGCTTTCCAGCCGCTCCAGTTCCTCTTCGGTGTTGAAAGGCGTAGCGATACAAACCAGATAAGCTCCATCCTCATGTTCCGGTTCCACTCCCCGTTCACGGAAAAACTCCCCGGCCTGTTTCCCACTCATTCCAATCGGAAGGGTTCCAATTGCCAGCCGGGTAGGGTCAACCTCTTCCAATGGCAGCAAAAGGCCCTTTCTGCGGGCTTCTGCTTTGATTTTTTCCATACGGCAGGCCAGTATCTCCCATTCGTGTTTCCCCTTTTCTACAGCCCATGCGCGCGCCAAATCGAGAGAAGCCATTACCGGATACGCGGGGCTGGTGGAACCAAACAGCGCCATAGCCTCTTTGGCTCTTCCGGCAAAATCCAGTTTCCGACTGATGTCTGTATCCCCTACGTTTAAAAAGGCTCCACCGGTGAGCACCGGCAGGGTCTTGTGGGCAGAACAGGCCGTCAGATCTGCTCCCTGTGCAAGCGGATGTTTTCCCAGTAATGCCAGATGTGTACCGTGTGCATTATCCACCAGCAAAGGCACGCCATGAGAATGGCAAACTTCTGCCAATCCCCGAATATCCGCGAGCACACCGTAATAATCCGGGCTGGTCACGTATACCGCCTTGGCATCCGGATTTTTTTCCAGCGCAGCTTCCACGTCTTCCGGATGCAGCCTTCCCGCCAGACAGGGGCCTGCATCCGGGCGTGGATGTACCCAAACCGGCTCAATGCCCAACAGCGCCATGGTATTCACAGCGCTGCGGTGAATCACCCGGCTCGAAATTACTTTTCCTCCCTGTGGGGCAGCCAGCCGGAACATTGCCTGAATACACAGGGTACATCCTCCAGCCGAAAAGAAGGTTGCACGGCTGTGAAAAAGTTCGCGGGCTGCTTCTTCTGCCCGTGCAATACAGCTGTCCGCCTCAAACAGGCTGTCAGTATCGGGCAGCTCTGTGAGGTCGAGTTCATACAGGTCTTTCGGCAGGAATCTGCCTCTGTGTCCCGGAGTATGAAAAGATGCCCTTTGTTTGCGCAGATGCGCCTGGAGCGCAGTATATAAAGGTGTATTTTCCATGAATTATTCTTCCTTTCTATAGTTCTTCCTTTCTATCAAAAAGCGGGAGAATGGACTACATTCTCCCGCCCTTTTGCCGGTCAGGCCGGGCAGACCGGCTCTGATCGGTTTTATTTTATTTCAGTCGTGGTATATCCGCCCAGCTGCGCCATCTGTTCCAAGCGTTCCAGCGGGAACGGCGGTTCTGCCAAAGGCTTCACCGCAATGGCCATCAGTTTCAGCGGATTATCGTCAGCGGCCACCCGGTTGGAGCTGATTTTTCCACATCGGCGGCACCGGTGCAAAATGCACCACTCTCCGCCCTTACGCACCCACACGCCTACCGGCTCCATGATGCCGCCGCAGTCAGATGCCCGGTCTCCAGGTTCTTCGTCCACATGCAGGCTGCTCAGGCAATTAGGGCAGTGATTGCGATGATCGCTCCCGGCACCTTCCGGGACAACAAGCCTTCCGCATACTTTACAGGTAAAAGTATCCTTACAGGCATGGGTTTTGTAATAACCTTTTTCGTACTGTTTCCGTTTATTTTCTCGATTCAAGTTTTTTCCTCCTAAAAGTTATCTGCAACTTATGGGAGGATTTGCGGAGATTAGAGCACGCAAACCTCCCGGTTTTCTGCTATCTCCAACATGCTTTTCATAAAATACACTCCTGGGAGTTACTGTATAAAGGGTGGTTTACGCTACCTACTACATTACATCGGCTGACGGTTCATTTGTGGCAAAAGTGATAACCAGCAGAGGGAAAGGAGTCATATATGCAACGGGGCATGGCGCTACGGGAAGCGCCATGCCCCATCTTATTCGGCCCCCCGACAAATGGGAAGTTACTTGTTCCTTTTTGCTTTAGCTGCTTTTATGCCCCAGCCAATCAACAATATAAGCCAAGCGCATAATCCTGCGATAAACCCTGTAGTCCCTATGCTTTCAAACTGCAATTTCAGCGCAACATTGAATATTTTTACAACAATAGTTCCACATAGCATCAAAGCAAGCAATAAAAGAACTTCCAATCCAATATATTTAAGAATTTTATTTTTCATAAATGGCCGCCTCCACAGCTTCTAATTTGTTGCCCTGTTTGTTCTTAATTATAACACATAAAGGAAATCGCTTTCAAGTTGTCCCTGGCCAGAAAGTAATTATACCTAGGGCGCACTTACTCACCACCCGCAAGCGGGCGGAGGTACTGCCTGACGGCAGCCGTGCGCTCTCCGAGGGGGACGCTCCAGCGGGCCCACGTCCTGCTGGTAGCACCGAAGCTGGGAGCCGTCAAAGGACCGGCTTCGGTGCTACCAGCTTCAGTGCTTTATGGTGGCCAAGAGGGGCTTAAGCCCCTCTCTTTCAAAATGTGTGCTTTTCAGGGGGAAAA
>DVIY01000133.1 GCA_018710915.1 Candidatus Gallacutalibacter pullistercoris | reverse complement strand
CGGTTATTCGGTGAAAATCGGGCATCCTATTTTCAAAGATTCCGGATTTTGTTTTCCCTACCGAATGTGAGGTTGGTGAATTCTCATGAAAAGGATTTCCATTTTAGGTTCTACCGGTTCTATCGGAACCCAGGCTTTGGATGTAGTGCGGGGCTTGCCGGAAGAATTGAAGGTCATATCATTGGCAGCTCATTCCAATATTACCCTTTTGGAAGAGCAGATCCGCGAATTCTCTCCAGAATTTGCTGTGTGCTTTGATGAGGAAGCGGCAAAGGCGCTCAAAACCGCCGTGGCAGACTGCCCGGTGCGGATTGGAGCGGGCATGGAAGGGCTGTGCGAGGCTGCTTCCCTTGGGGAAGCAGACATGGTACTCAATTCGGTGGTGGGAATGATTGGCCTTCGTCCCACGCTGGAAGCGGTGCAGGCCGGAAAGGACATTGCCCTTGCCAACAAGGAAACGCTGGTGGCGGGCGGCGCGCTGGTGATGCAGGCGGCACAGGAAAAGGGCGTGAAAATTTTACCGGTGGACAGCGAGCACTCGGCGATTTTCCAGTGTTTGCAGGGCAGACCGCCCAAAGAAGCCGATTCGAAGGGAAAAGCGCTGGCACGGCTGATTTTAACAGCTTCCGGTGGCCCTTTCTTTGGTAAAACTCGGGCTGAACTGGAGAATGTAACCCCAGAACAGGCACTGCGCCACCCCAACTGGGATATGGGTGCAAAAGTGACCATCGATTCCGCTACCATGATGAACAAGGGGCTGGAAATTATCGAGGCTGCCTGGCTGTTCGGGATGCCTGCCGATCAAATCGACGTGGTGGTGCATCGGGAAAGCGTGGTGCATTCGCTGATTGAGTACTGTGATTATTCGGTGATTGCCCAATTGGGGGTGCCGGATATGCGGGTACCCATCCAATATGCCCTCACCTGGCCGGGAAGGGCGCCGTCCCCGGTAAAGCGGCTGTCCCTGGCGGACTATGGGACGCTGCACTTTGCGCTGCCGGATGAAGAGACTTTCCGGTGTTTGGCAGCGTGCAAAAAGGCACTGCACAGAGGTGGGCTTGCACCTGCGGCGGCAAATGGAGCCAATGAGGAAGCTGTCAAGCAGTTCCTTGCCGGAAAGCTCTCGTTCCTTGGTATTGGCGATGTCGTGACAGAAGCTATGGAGCAGCAGAAAGACACGCCGTGCGATTCTCTAAACGCCATTTTGGAAGCGGATGCAGCGGCGAGGGAATTTGTCCGCTTGCGGGCGGGCTTTTCCGTATAGAGACCTATCTGTCGCGGCGTCAGCTATTCGCGTGGAGAAAGCTAAAAAATATCACTTTGCTTCCCCGCGATTTACGGATTCCAAAGGAACTTAGTTCCTTTGGCGAGGGGTGTTGTTTGCCAGTGGCAAACGTTGAACACCGACCGAGCCGGCAGGCGAGAAAAGGGGGCGAGAAGCCCCCAATCGCCCATCGCAATGGGCGAAATTCTTTTTCCGGAGGGGCATTTTTGGTGATGAATTGAAAAATATCCCGGTGGGATATTTTTCAAGAGGCCCCTTTTTGCAAGAAAAAAAGGGGTCTGCTTCAATCCTGATGACGCCCTTTCTCTGTTCCCCCGATAGGGGGAATCGGATTCGCCCGCACGCCCTGCGCATCCCATACGTTTAAAAACGGAAGATATATCTTCCCGTTTTTCATAAAGTTATCATCTGCAATTTTCTTTTTTGAAATGAGGTGTTTCCCATTCTCATCAACATTTTACTAGGTATCATTGCGGTATTGCTCTTTGGGCTGATTATTTTTCTCCATGAGCTGGGTCATTTTGTCACGGCAAAACTTTCGGGCATCCGTGTCAATGAGTTCGCACTGGGTATGGGGCCCACACTTTTCCGTTTTCAGCGCGGTGAGACCACCTATGCCCTGAGATTATTTCCTATCGGCGGTTTCTGTGCCATGGAAGGCGAAGACGAAGAAAGCGACGACGAGCGCGCTTTTGGCAACAAACCTGTTTGGAAGCGGTTTATTGTGGTGGCTGCCGGTGCGTTTATGAATCTTGTGCTGGGTCTGCTGCTTATGGCCATTATTGTAGTGCAGCAGCCTACTTATGCCAGCACTACCATTTCCAAGTTTGTAGATAATTCCGCTTTACAGACTGCCGGACTGGAAGTGGGCGACCGGTTTGTATCCATCGATGGCTATTCCATTAACGGCGAACGCGACCTGACGTTTGCACTGGGCTTGGCAGATCCTGCTTCTGTGGATATTGTAGTAGACCGTGACGGCGAACGCATTACATTTGATGATGTAAAGTTCAATACTGTGGAGCAAAACGGCCAGCAGGTACTTTCCATGGACTTTTACGTGGAGCCCATAGAGCGCAGCTTTGGCAGTGTGATCCAAAAGACCTTTACCGATACCTGGTCTATGGTGAAAATGGTGTGGATCAGTCTTGCCGGTTTGGTAAGCGGACGTTTTGGCCTGAATGAAGTAGCAGGGCCCGTGGGTGTGGCGCAAGCTATTACGCAGGCGGCTGCTGTTGGTCTGGAAGTTAGCTTCTGGGCAGCACTGAACAATATTTTGCTGATGATGGTCGTAATCACCGTCAACCTCGGCATCGTCAACCTGCTGCCTCTGCCAGCACTGGACGGCGGCCGTCTGGTATTCCTGATTATTGAAGGAATCCGCCGTAAACCCATTAACCCCAAATATGAGGGTTGGGTGCATGCTGCTGGTTTTATTTTCCTGATTGGTATTATGGTGCTGGTGGCATTTAATGATATTGCCCGGCTGTTTAATGGCCAGGGGCTTGGCGGATAGGAATAAAAAAACGGAGGGAATGGAAATGGAAAGACGTTTGACAAAACAGGTCATGGCGGGAAAGGTTGCCATCGGCGGCACAGTCCCTGTGACCATTCAGTCCATGCTGAATGTACCTTCTACCGACATTGCCGGAAGTGTGGCACAGGCTGTCCGGCTGGAAAAGGCTGGGTGCCAGATTATCCGTGCTGCCATTCCGAACCGGGATGCAGTGGCGTTAATCCCTGCCATTAAAGAAGCTGTCTCCATTCCATTGGTGGCGGATATTCATTTTGACTATAAGCTTGCGTTGGAATCGGCTGCTGCGGGTATTGATAAAATCCGAATCAATCCTGGCAACATCGGCAGTGATGATCATGTGAAGGCTGTGGCTGACGAGTGCCGCCGCCGGAACATTCCCATTCGAATCGGGGTAAATTCCGGTTCATTGGAAAAAGAAATTTTGGCCAAATATGGAAGTCCGACCCCGGAGGCTCTATGCGAGAGTGCTTTGTATCATGCATCTCTGCTGGAGAAGTTCGATTTTGACGACATTGTGCTTTCAATTAAGTCTTCCAGTGTGGACACCATGATCCGTGCCTATGAGTTGGCATCAGAAGCATGCCAGTATCCTCTGCATTTGGGTGTAACAGAAGCGGGTACCGCCCGGATGGGGCTGATTAAATCCGCTATCGGCATCGGCAGCCTGCTCCAGCGTGGTATTGGCGACACCATCCGGGTGTCTCTTACCGCCGACCCGGAGGAAGAAATTCGTGCGGCGAAAGATATCCTTAAGGGACTTGGTATGTGGCATGGGCCAAAACTGGTATCCTGCCCCACTTGCGGAAGAACCCGGATTGATTTGATTTCCATTGCTGCAAAAGTGGAAAAACGGCTGGAAAGCTGTCAGAAAGATATTACTGTAGCAGTGATGGGCTGTGCGGTCAACGGCCCCGGCGAAGCCCGGGAAGCAGACATCGGTATTGCCGGTGGTATGGGAGAGGGGTTACTCTTTAAAAAGGGCGAGGTGCTTTATAAAGTGCCGGAAGAAAAATTGGTAGATGCCCTGATGGATGAAATTGAAAAGCTGTAACGGAGCGCCGCTCCGGATTGATGCCTGTGTATCAGCCGGAGCGGCGTGTTTATATATAAGATAAAGCTGTAAAAAGGATGGTAGGCGCTGTGAAGAGTTTTGAAGAATTATTTGAAAAACAAATCGATTGTGCTTCTTTGCCGGAATCTGTAAAAAGGGGAGAGGTTCGTTCTATTCAGGTGGAATTTGAGCGGCGTTTTTTGGAAATTGCCGTATTTTTCTCGGAGCCGATTGACTATGAGACCTTGTTCCGTGCTGAAAAACTGCTGGAATCTTCTCCTTTGCAGGTGGGACATGCGGTAATTCGTCCCCGATTCCCAGAAGAGAGCTTCTCGTCAGATTACTTTCCCAGCCTGGCGGCAGAGTTAAAACGCCGTGATGCCAGTATCAATGGCAGTTTTCAGGGAGCTACTGCCCGTTTGCAGGAGCATACCTTTTTGGTTTCACTTTCACATGGCGGTCATGAGCTATTGCTGGCTCGTAAATTGGATAAAGCCCTCTCCAGCCTGATTCAGGAGGAATTTGGCCTTTCGCTGGATGTGAAATTTGAGGGAAAGCTCTCTCTTGAACCGGAAGACGCAGTACATATCGAGGCCATTAAAAAGGAAGAAGAAACCCGACGCAGGGAATCTGTTGTGGAGGAGGTACAGCAATACGAATCTATGATGAACGAGCGTCCCTCCAAAACTCAAAAACCTCGTAAGCCCAAAACTGTCACCGTCCGTACGGAAGAGACCCTGTATCCGTCTATCCTTCCGGAAACGGCTAAAGATATTCTGGGAAGAATAGGCAAAGCCCAGCCAATTCCGATTGAGCGGGTTACACCGGACATTGGAAGCACCTGCATCTGGGGCGAAATTTTCGAGCTGGAAAGCAAGGAAACCCGGGACAAAAGCCGGAAAATCTATTCTATCAGTATCACCGACTATACCAGCTCTATTACCCTGAAAATCATCCAGGATGCCAAACAGTGCAAGATGCTGGATACCCTGAAAAAGGGCATGTCTGTACTGGCAAGGGGGCAGGTAGAATACGACAAATACGACCATGAAGATGTGATGCGTCCACGGAGCCTGGCAACAGTGGAACAGATGAAAGTGGTGGATGACGCGGAGGAAAAGCGGGTCGAGCTGCATCTGCACACCAATATGTCCAGTATGGACGGCATGACCCCGGCCGGAGATTTAATCAAGCGGGCGTTCAAGTGGGGCCATAAGGCCATCGCCATCACCGACCACGGCGTTGCACAGGCATTTCCTGACGCTATGAATGCGGTGGAAGCCATCCGCAAGGACGGCGGCGAAATGAAGGTCATCTACGGTGTGGAGTCCTATTTTGTCAATGACATGGTGCCCGCCGTTTCCGGAAAAACGGAAATGCCACTGGATGGGGAGTACATCGTTTTCGATATCGAGACCACTGGTCTCAGTGCCGGGAAAGACCGCATGACGGAAATTGGTGCCGTTCGCATGAAAAACGGCGAGATTCTCGACAGCTTTGACACCTTTGTCAATCCTGAGAGGCCTATTCCTCCGAAAATTACCGAGCTGACCGGCATCAACGACGATATGGTCAAGGATGCCCCCAGCGAAAAAGATGCGCTGGAAGCTTTTTACACCTTCTGCGGAGAGGGCTCCCCGGTACTGGTGGCACACAATGCGGAGTTCGATACTTCCTTTATGCGGGCGGCCACCGGGCGCTGCGGCATGGAATTTTCTTTCCCCTATATCGACACGGTGCCCATGTGCCGTTCCATGCTCAAGGATATTAAAAACTGCAAGCTGGACACGGTGGCAAGCTACCTCAAGCTGCCGCCCTTTAACCATCACCGTGCTTGTGATGATGCGGCGGTACTGGCACAGATTTTGCAGCAGCTGCTCATTCGCCTGAAAGAGGATACCAGCGCCCAAAAGGTGATGGATATCAACACTTCTCTGGCTGGCGGCGACCCGAAAAAGCTGCCTACTTATCACCAGATTATTTTGGTTAAGAATAAAGCGGGCCTGCGCAACTTGTATAAACTCATCTCCTATGCCCATCTGGATTACTTTTATAAGCGTCCACGTATCCCCAAGAGTGTGCTGGTAGAGCATCGGGAAGGCCTGATTCTGGGCAGCGCTTGTGAAGCGGGCGAGCTGTTCCGGGCGATTCTTCGTCACGAGCCTTGGGAAAAGCTGTGTGAAATTGCCTCCTTCTATGACTATCTGGAAATCCAGCCCTTGGGCAACAACGCATTCATGCTTCGCAATGGCACTGCTTCCAGCGAAGAGGATTTGAAGGAGTTTAACCGCACTATTGTCCGGCTGGGCGAAAAGCTGCATAAGCCTGTAGTCGCCACCGGCGACGTCCACTTTATGGACCCCAAGGATGCCCGGTATCGGGAAATCCTCATGGCCGGGCAGGGGTTTGAGGACGCTTCCGAGCAGGCGCCCCTATATCTTCGCACCACTGCCGAAATGCTGGAAGAGTTCAGCTATCTGGGTAAGGAAAAAGCCTATGAGGTGGTCGTAACCAAC
>DVIY01000132.1 GCA_018710915.1 Candidatus Gallacutalibacter pullistercoris | reverse complement strand
AAAACAAAAAAGCGGAGTGAAAAACACTGTTGTTTGTGCTTTTTCCTCCGCTAAATCGCGAAACATCGTATTTTTCAACTTTTTTCGACAGCAATATGTGATGTTTTGTAAAAACACTATCAGGAACGCTTTATATTAAATCTGAAATTTAACCGTTATTTAATTCCACTGCGCTGGCTGGACTTAATCTCCTGACGGGTTTTTCGCAATTCACTAAGCTGACCTGCCAGATAGTCATCTGTACGTTTCATCAAATCGTCGATATATTCATTGCTGGCCTTGCGCATTTCACGGCATTTCTGCTGGGTCTGGTTCATCAGGTCATTCGCCTTCTGCTGTGCCTGCTTGACGATTTCATTCTGGTTTACCATTGCACGAGATTTTTCTTCTGCTACGCGGATAATAATTTCCGCTTCTCGTCTGGCATCATTGATAATCTGGTTTCTGTCTGCCACGATAGCCCTTGCCTGACGGCTTTCCTGCGGAAGATTTTGCCGGATTTCATCGATGATTTCCCGAACATCTTCTTCATCGAGGATCGCGCGTCCTCTGGACAGCGGCAGCCGCGTTGCCTTATCCAGCTTTTCCTCCAGTTCATCCAACAGTTCATCCACTGTGATCTTGACAGGCATATTCATCGATCCTTTCGTAAAATAATCGCATTGTTCTACCCAAAAACATAGTTATTTCTGCCCGATCAGCAATTGATCTTCGCAAATCCGCTTTTTGACATCCTCCAAAATACATTCCGGCACAAAGTTTGAAATATCCCCGCCAAACATGGCAATCTGTTTGACGATACTGGAACTCAGGAACATATGCTCCGAATTGGTCGTCATAAAAAGGGTTTCCATATCCGGGTTCAGCTTTTTGTTGGTCAGCGCCTGTTGAAATTCATATTCAAAGTCCGTCACAGCACGCAGCCCTTTTACCACTGCTGTCGCGCCCCTCTGCCGCGCATATTCTGCCAGCAGGCCTGCAAATCCAACAACTTCCACATTTTCCATATCTGCGGTTGCACGCTTGAGCAGGTCAATCCGCTCTTCCACAGTAAACAGTGTTTTTTTGGCGGGATTGATCATAACAGCCACAATCACATGGTCAAAAATTTTCCGTGACCGGCTGATAATATCCAGATGTCCCATTGTCACCGGGTCAAAACTGCCCGGACAAATTCCAATTTTCATAGGTTGCCCCCAACTTCCTGTGATATGTTTCCCTCAATCTGTTTCTGGCCGACGATAGAGTGTCAGATATATTTTTCCGTAACGGTAAGAGCGCACCTTACGGAATGTCCCTGCCTCTTCGGGCAGTTCTTCATCTGTGGGATGCTCTGCCACTATCGTGCCGCCTGGGGCGGTAACCGCTGCTGCAAGCGGAAGCGCAGTTTCCAGCTTTCCGCTGCGGTAGGGCGGGTCCAGAAAAATAATATCGAACGGCTGCTGTTTGCGAAGCAGAAAAGCTTCGAAATCCATCTGATATGTTTTTGAGCGTGACTGCATTCCGAGCGAGGCAATATTTCGCTGTACAACTGTCATAGAGGCACGCGATTCATCCACAAATACCGCCTCTGCTGCGCCACGGCTCAGGGCTTCGAGCCCCAGCTGCCCGCTGCCGGCAAACAAATCCAGCACTCTGCGCCCTTCAATCTGAAATTGCAAAATATTAAAAAGCGCTTCTTTTACACGTTCCGGAGTAGGGCGTACATCCAGGCCTTCACGGGTCTCCAGCCGCCTTCCGTGCGCTTCTCCTGCGATAATTCTCATATCAGCAACATCCTTTATCAATCGCGATCCAGCTCTTAAAAAAGAAGCTGGCCGTCAGAAAATATCTCCTCTATTATCCCATCAATCAGCGATTCTGTCAACCACATCGCAAAGTGCGCCTTATTTTACGCTTTTCCCAACCGGATTTCCTCTTCTGCACCGAGCACTTCACCGATTTTCTCACGGAAACACAGATCTGCGTCATTATCCATCCTGGTTTCTGAACGATTGATAAGTACCAGCCTGCGCCCCCCGTAATACTGTACCAGACCGGCTGCCGGATATACCGCCAGGCTGGTGCCCCCGATAATCAGCAAATCTGCACATTGCAGCGAACGTACAGAGCGCAGCAACACAGATTCATCCAAAGGTTCTTCATAAAGCACTACTTCAGGCTTGATAATCCCACCGCAATCACAGCGGGGAACACCGGTACTTTCCATCACTTTTTCCAGCAGCCAGGCACGGGAACATTTCATACAACGATTGCGGTATACAGAGCCATGCAGCTCCAGCACGCGCCTGTTACCTGCCTTCTGGTGCAGGCCATCGATATTTTGGGTAATGATTGCTTCCAATCGTCCTTCCTGCTCCCATCCAGCCAGAACATTGTGCGCTGTATTGGGCTCTACTCCGGGGGCTACCATCTTCTTGCGATAAAAATCAAAGAATTCTTCCGGATGGCTGTTAAAGAACGTACGGCTGAGCATAGTTTCTGGCGGATAGCGGAAATGCTGCCGGTACAGGCCGTCTTCACTTCGGAAATCGGGTATCCCGCTTTCTGTAGAAACACCAGCCCCTCCAAAAAACACAATCCGGTGGCTCTCCTGCACCCATGCTGCCAGCTGCTCCAAATCTTTTCGGCTGTCCTTCATCAGATCCACTTCCTTTCAAAATTCTTCGATTTTATTTCATCAGCTTCCGAATAATACGGTCAAACTTCCCATATGGTGCATAGCGAATAGGAAGGTCAATTCTTGTTGAACTGAAAAGAACACTTTTGTAGTGGGTAAATACATCAAACCCGGCTTTTCCGTGATACTGTCCCATCCCGCTCTCGCCCAAGCCACCAAATGGCAAATGGGAACTGGTAAGGTGCATGACAGTATCATTGACGCATCCGCCGCCGAACGGCACATGCAAAAGCACCTCCCGTGCATTTTCACGGCTGTTTGTAAACAGGTACAGTGCCAGCGGCGTGGGGCGCGAAGCGATTTCTTCAATCACATCGTCCAATGAATCATAGGGTATGACCGGCAGAATTGGGCCGAACAGCTCTTCCTGCATGACAGCGCTATGCCAATCCGCACCGGAAATCAGGGTCGGGGCAATCTGCCGTGTTTCTGCCCTGAGACGCGCGCTGCCAACTGTGCGCAGCGTACAGCCGCTTTCTTCCTGTGATGCTTCGAGCAAAGCTGCAAGACGGTCAAAATGTTTCTGATTGATAATAGCCCCATAATCCGGGCTGTCCAGCGGTTCTTTCCCATATAACTTTCGGGCTGCCAGAAGCAATTTGTTTTCCAGTTCCTGCTGACGGCTGCGGCTTACCAGTACATAATCCGGCGCCACACAGGTTTGGCCGGAATTCAACAGCTTGCCCCACATAATGCGGCGTGCAGCCAAATCAAGGTCGGCGGTCTGGTCTACAATCACCGGGCTCTTTCCGCCAAGTTCCAACGCCACCGGTGTTAAATGGCGTGAAGCAGCTTCCATCACAATGCGCCCTACCTGCGGGCTTCCCGTGAAGAAAATGACATCCCATCTTTTCTCCAGCAGCAGCTGGTTTTCTTTTGCCCCACCCTGAAAAACTGCTACCTCTTCTTCTGAAAAAGCTTCTTCCAGCATTTTTTCCAGCACACGGGAAACTGCCGAAGAATATCGGGAAGGTTTTAATACGCACGGACAGCCGGCTGCAAGCGCGGCCACCAGCGGTGCAAGGCTGAGCTGTACCGGATAATTCCACGGGGAAAAAATCAAAGCCATTCCCATGGGTTCCGCCAGGCGCATTCCTTTTGAGGGGAATGACGCCAAGCCACCGCTGACGCGCCGTTCACGCATCCATTTTGGAAGCTCCCGAATTGCTTCCCGGATTTCAGCGTAGACAACCCCCAGCTCTGTTGCATACCCCTCTGAATGAGATTTGTGCAGATCATCATACAAAGCTTCCAAAAGCTCGGATTCCCAAAGCTTCATGGCACAAAGCAGCCGGTGCAGGCGTTCACGGCGCCCCTCTATTCCCAAAAACCTTCCGCTGCGCACAGCATCGTGCTGCCTTTGACGGATGATATCCAGATTTTCAAGTGAACTCATTGATGGTACACCTCCCTAAGGCTTTATGGTCATTATACCCCATTTCTCATGGAATTCCCAGCATTATTTTTGAT
>DVIY01000131.1 GCA_018710915.1 Candidatus Gallacutalibacter pullistercoris | reverse complement strand
CATGATGATGCAGATGATCGTCGGTACGCTGATTATGCCCTTCACTCCCCGGATTATCGAGAAATTGGGAAAACGCAACACAGCAATCCTTTCCATGATTTTACAGGGAGGCTCTCTGCTGGTGCTGTTCTTCGGCCCCTATGAGAACATTGTATTTGATTTTATCGTTCTGGTCGTTTATGGCCTTGGATATGTAGCAGGCCCCTGCGGCAGCGGCATGATGATCGACGCTATGGACGATTTCGATGAAAAGTATGGCGTGCGCAATGACGGCATGACCTTCTCTTTTCAGGGACTGGCTGTCAAAATCGGTTCCGCTATCGGCAACTCCGTGTTCCTGCTGGTCATGGGCGCTTACGGCTATGCCGGCGGTGTAGAGATGACTCCGCAGATCCAGCACGGCATCAATATTTCCGTCAACCTCCTCCCTGCTATTGTGTACTTCCTGGGCATCATCCCGCTGCTGCTGTATAAGCTGGACAAACCCGGCTATATGGAGGGCGTGCGTGCCCGTTTGGCAGCCAAGCGCGAAGAAAAAGCTCGTTTGGAACAGCAGGCACAGGAAGCAGCTGAAGCAAACCAGTAATCTACATATAAAATTAAAAATTCAGAGAATGTAAAGGAGATATGGCTTATGTCTAAAGTAAAAATTGGTATCATCGGATGCGGCGGTATCGCCAACAACAAGCACATGCCTTCTATCAAGGCAAACAGCGAGCTGGGTGAAATGGTGGCTTTCTGCGATATCATCGTAGAGCGCGCTGAAAAGGCCTGTAAAGAGTACGGCGCTCCCGGCGCAAAGGTATATGCCGACTACAAAGAGCTGCTGGCTGACCCCGAGGTCGAAGTTGTCCATGTCTGTACCCCCAACGTTGCCCACTGCCCCATCACCTGCGACGCTTTTGCAGCTGGTAAGCATGTCATGTGCGAAAAGCCCATGGCTGCTACTGTAGCAGACGCACAGAAGATGATCGATGCCTGGAAAGCTTCCGGAAAGATGTTCACCGTCGGTTATCAGAACCGTTTCCGCGCTGACACCCAGACCCTGCACGCTTCCTGTGAAGACGGAGAACTGGGCGACATTTACTTCGCAAAGGCACACGCTATCCGCCGCCGTGCTGTTCCCACCTGGGGCGTGTTCCCGAACAAGGCCCTGCAGGGCGGCGGCCCCCTCATCGACATCGGCACCCATGCTCTGGACATCACCCTGTGGATGATGAATAACTATGAGCCCGTCAGCGTTTCCGGCCAGGTATTCTACAAGCTGGGCCGTCTGGAAAATGGCCCCGAAGGCAACGTCTTTGGCCCCTGGGACCCCAAGACCTTTGAGGTGGAGGATTCCGCATTCGGCCTGGTCAAGATGAAGAATGGCGCTACTATTTATCTGGAAGCCTCCTGGGCACTGAACGTGCTCAAGAGCATGGAAGCTTCCACTACGCTGTGCGGCACCAAAGCAGGTGCAGAAATCCATCACGGCGGCAGCTATCCGCAGGACGAACTCATTTACAACACCGTTGAGCACAACCAGCTGATGGAAAAGACCATTTCTCCCGCAGGTGTGGTTGACTTCTTTGAAGGCGGCGGTTCTGCTGAGGGAATCGCGGAGCAGAAGCAGTGGCTGACTGCCATTCTCACCGGCGGCGAGCCTCTGGTAAAGCCGGAGCAGGCTTTTGTCGTCACTCAGATTTTGGAAGGTATCTACAAGTCCGCCGAAAGCGGTAAGGAATATATTTTCTAATCCGCCGGCATATAACACTTCTCTTTTTTCCGCCTTGGGTAAAGCGGCCTGACCGGCAAAGGCCGCAGGGCCGCTTTACCCTATTTTTCAAAACCGATTAAAGGAGCGAAAAAATATGTTAGAAACTCATATGCTGAACCCTGACGGCTATCAGAACGTCGTGGAAGACGGCAAAACCGTTGGTTTTTCTTTTGAAATGCGGATTCCCTACTACCGTGGTATCACTCTTTCCATTCTTCGCGATATCAAGGTCACCGTTGACGGCAAAGAGTATCCCCGTGACGCGCTGACTGTTACCGTGAATGATGAAACCTTCACGCTGGAAGAAATGCGCACCGTCATTCACAACCGCTGGTTGTTCGGACAATTCGGAACCGTTACCGTCCATACCGAGGGCGGACTGGCAGAGGGTGACCACGACCTTTCTGTTACTGTTGTGGTAGCCCCTTCCTATATGCCGTTCCAGCTGGTCAAATCTGTCAGCAGCAAGTTTGCGATTTAAAAGGAGGACGTGAATCATGAGTTACGATATCAAACGGAGCGTTTCTCTCTATAGCTATCAGGAAGCCTTTTTCACCGGTAAGCTGGATTTGGAAGGCTGCATCCGTGAAAGCGCCAAGGCCGGGGCAACCGGTATTGAGCTGCTGGCCGAACAGATGGTGGATGAATTCCCCGTGATTACCCCCGAATTTAAGGAAAAATGGTTCGGCTGGATGGAAAAGTACAACACGGCTCCCAGCTGCATGGACGCTTTCCTGGAAAACCACATTTTTGATAACCGCACTTGCACCCTGCGGGAACAGATCGCCAATATGGAGCGTGATATCCGCATCGCACACGAGCTGGGCTTCAAGGTACTGCGCACGTTGGTTTCCACACCGATGCCTGTCATTGAAGGCAGCCTAAAAATCGCAGAAGATTATGACGTAAAAATCGGACTGGAAGTCCACTCCCCCTTCTCCCTCAACTCCGGCTGGTCTGATGGTTATATGGAGATGATCCTGCGCACTGGTACCAAATATTTCGGATTTATCCCCGATTTCGGTATTTTCTGCAAGCAGATTCCCACAAAACTGACCAACCAGGCACTGAAAAACGGCGCACATCCCGAATGTGTCAAACTGGTGCAGGACGCTTTCCAGGAGCGCATCGCAAAGGGTCTGGTAAAGATCAAGTATGACACCAATCTGGGCGCCGCCAACTATGCATACCGCGTTGCCAACGGCCAGATGAAGCTGATGGAGCAGATTGAGAAAATGGGCGGCAACGAAGCGGACAAAGCCTATGCAGGCGCTTCCTTCAACTACACCTGGAATGACCCGCAGGATATCATCGACAATATCCAGTACATCTTCCACACCCACGCCAAGTGCTACAACATCAACGAACAGTATGAAGAAACCTGCATCCCCATGCAGGAAGTCATCGACGCCTACAAGAAAGCCGGATATGTCGGATACCTCTCCACTGAATGGGAAGGCGGAGAAATGGTGGACGACGCTTCCGAACTCTGCATCGAACAGGTCCGCCGCCATCAGGAATGTATGCGCCGCTGCATTGAATCGGAGCTGAAATAAGATGGACAACAAGTCCCTGGTTTCAGAATTTTACCAGCAATTTTTTAACGGCCACGACCTGACCGCTCCCCTGCGCATGGTGCGGGAAGACTACATCCAGCACAATCCGGGAGTAGGTCAGGGCCGTCAGGCCCTGATAGATGCTTTTTCTGAGAAATTTCAAACAGACCCCAGCTTCCATCTGGAAATCCAGCTGATGATTGCTGAAGGGGATATGGTAGCTGTTTATTTGAAAAACACCGGCCCTGATGGCCGGACAAAAGCCCGTGTGGTGGACATTTACCGTATAGAAGGCGGGATGCTGGCAGAGCACTGGGATGTGCCGCAGCCGGTATGACATAAAGGAGAAAGAGAAACATGGCAAAGATGAATCTTGGTATCATTGGATTTGGTTTTATGGGCCATTGTGATGCTGATATGATGGCCACTTTTTCGGAAGACGAAATCAAACTGGTCGCGGTAGCGGATATCAACCCCGCTCAGATGGAGGACGCGCCCGAAGGTGTCATTCGCTGCAACAGCGCGGAGGAACTTCTGGCAATTGATGAAATCAATGTCGTAATGATTTCTACACCCAACCCCTCCCATCTGGAAATGGTGGAAAAATCTGCCCGCGCTGGTAAGAATATTATCTGTGAAAAACCCGCTGCCATGACGGTGGAACAGTTTGACCGCATGGTAGAGGTCACAAAAGAACAGAACGTTCTCTTTACGGTTCACCAGCAGCGCCGCTGGGACACCGATTACCGCATTATGAAGGAAGTTTATGACCAGCAGCTGGTGGGAGATATGTACGTCATCAAATCCCAGCTGTACGGCTTTAACGGCAATATGCACGACTGGCACGTATTCCCCGAAATGGGCGGCGGCATGCTGTATGACTGGGGCGTACATCTTATCGACCAGATTCTCAATATGGTGAACAGCCCCATTGATTCCATCTATGCCGATTTGCGCAATGTCATCAACGAGAAGGTTGACGACTATTTCAATATTATGCTGAAATTCAAGAACAATATCACCGCTGAAATCGAGCTGGGTACCTATTATCTCACCCCGAAACGCGGCTGGTTTATCGGCGGCAACAAGGGCAGCGCCATGATCGACGGCTTTGGCGGGGAAGGCAAGATTGTTCGCACCGCACATCTGCTGGAAAACGTTCCGGGAAAAATCACCATGACCGCCGCTGGCCCCACCCGTTCTTTTGGCCCGGCTGCTCCCGGCCTGCTGCTGGAAGAGCCCCTGCCGGAAGTGAACGTCAGCCACCGCGATTATTTCGTCCATTATCTCAAAGCACTTTCCGGGGAAGAAGAGCTGATGATCCGTCCCGAGCAGGTACGCCGGGTGCTGGCCGTTATGGAAGCCGTTCGGGAATCTGCCCGTACCGGAAACGCCATCCGCTTTGAGGCATAATTTTTTCAAAGGAAAAATAAAGGAGGAAGTCAAATGAAATTGGGTCTGGTCAGCGCAATTGCTGATACAATGAATTATGAAGAAATGATTGATCTGGTCGCCGAATCCGGTCTGGAATGTGTGGAAGTGGCCTGCTGGCCGGTAGGCAAGGCAGAGCGCCGCTATGCCGGTGTCAGCCATATTGACGCGGGACGGGTGCTGGAAGACGATGAATACGCTTCCCATTTGCTGAACTATGCAGCAGAAAAAGGCGTGCAGATTTCCTCTCTGGCGTACTATCCCAACACCATGGACGGCAACCTGGAAAAGCGCACCGCAGCAGTAGAACATCTGAAAAAGCTGATCTGCGCTTCTGCAAAGCTGGGCGTGAATATGGTCACCACCTTTATCGGCAGGGATCAGACCAAAACCGTGGAGGAAAATCTGGAACTGGTGCGCGAAGTATGGCCGCCCATCATCAAGCTGGCAGAAGAAAAGGGCGTCAAAATCGCCATTGAGAACTGCCCCATGCTGTTTGGCCCCGACCAGTGGCCCGGCGGTCAGAACTTGATGACCACTCCGGCTATCTGGCGCAAAGTGTTTGAGATTCTTCCCAGCGATAACCTCGGTCTGAACTATGACCCCTCTCATTTTGTCTGGCAGATGATCGATTACATTCAGCCCATTTATGAATTCAAAGACAAGATTTTCCATGTCCACTACAAGGACATCAAGCTGTATCCCGACCGCCTGCAGCAGGTTGGCATTATGGCTTATCCGCTGGACTTCATGTCCCCCAAGCTGCCTGGGCTGGGTGATGTGGACTGGGGACGCTATGTTTCCGCTTTGACCGATATCGGCTATACCGGCTGCACCTGCATCGAGGTGGAGGACAAGGCCTTTGAAGGTTCTGTAGAGGACGTGAAAAAATCCATCCTGCTCAGCACCCGTTATCTGCGCAATTTCGTAATTTAACTAAACGTGTCAGGAAGTGCGAAGAATGAATACTGTAACCATAAAAATTGACGGTGTTTCCGTAACAGCGGCCGAAGGTCAGAGCGTCCTTCGCGCCGCACTGGACGCCGGTATCTATATCCCGCACCTTTGCCACCACCCCGACCTCCCGGACATTGGAGCCTGTGGTTTGTGTTTGGTGGAATATGATGGAAAGATTGTCTCTTCCTGTACACTGAAAGTACAGGAAGGCATGAATATCCGCTCGAAAAGTGAAAAGCTCAATCAGCGCCGGGAGTTGGCTCTCAAGCTGCTGTTGGCGGCTCACCCGGAAGACTGCTCTACCTGCCCCAAGTACGGCAACTGTGAGCTGCAAACGCTCATGCAGTATATGGGCGTCAGCCCGGAGGGACTGAACCGCCGTTTGAAGCCTATCCCCTATAACGACCGCAACCCGTTGATCGTCCACGATATGAGCCGCTGCATCCTGTGCGGCCGCTGTGTGCGTGCCTGCCAGAAGGTTCGGGGCGTGGGTGCCATTGACTATCAGAAAAAGGACGGAGAAAGCTATATCGGTACCCCCGCCGCCAAGCTGCTCATAGACGCGGACTGCCGTTTCTGCGGCGCTTGTGTTTCCGTCTGTCCCACAGGTGCGCTGATGGATAAAAAGGAGCCTAACAACCCCGAAGGGTACGCCGCTCCCTGCAAGCACGCCTGTCCGGCCGGTACCAATGTGCCGGAATACGTCCGGCTGGTAAAGGAAGGCCGCTATGAAGAGGCTTCCTGCCTGATTCACGAACGCCTGCCCATCCCCAGAAGCCTGGGACATGTCTGCTCTCATCCCTGTGAGACCGCATGCCGCCATGAATGTCTGAACGAAGCCGTTTCCATCCGGAACCTGAAGCTGACCGCTGTAGAGCATGACCCCAATAAGGTCTGGAAAAGCCGCCGCAAGCAACTGACGGAAACCGGCAAACGGGTGGCTGTGGTCGGCGCTGGCCCTTGCGGACTGTCTGCCGCTTACTACCTGCGCAAACAGGGTCACACCGTTACCGTATTTGAAAGCCAGCCCGAAGCTGGCGGCATGCTGCGCTATGGAATTCCGGAATACCGTATGCCTCGCGATGTGGTTCGGGAAGAAATTGCCGACCTGACCGAAACCGGGTTTGAAATCCGCTGCGGAAGCCGAATTACCGACTATCAGAAGTTGTCTGCGGAATACGACGCGGTGGTCGTGGCCATCGGCAACCAGCAGGGTGTCCGCCTGCCCATTCCCGGCAATGACAAACCTCAGGTCTATGTCAACCTGGACTTCCTGCGCCGGGTAGCAGAGGGGACTCCGCCGGTACTGGGCAAAAATGTGCTGGTGCTTGGCGGTGGAAATGTGGCCTTTGACTGTGCCCGTACAGCGGTGCGTCTGGGGGCCGAAACTGTACAGATGACCTGCCTGGAAAGCGAAGAAACGCTGCCCGGAGACCGCGAAGAGCTGGAAGCGGCCCTCGAAGAGGGGATTCAGATGCATTTCTCCCGTTCTTTCCTGGAAATCGTAGGAGAAGGCGACGCGGTGGAAGGTGTAAAAACCATCGATGTGGCGTCCATGCGTTTTGACGAAAACCGCAAATTGATTCTCGAGACGGTTCCCGGTTCTGAAAAGGTCATTCCCTGTGATACCGTAATTTTTGCCACCGGCCAGCGTGCAGAACTCACGCCGGAATGTGGCATGGAACTGGGCCGCAGCAATTCTGCTGTAGTAGACAGCGACGGACGCACCAGCCTTTCCAATGTGTTTGCTGCCGGCGACGTGACCTATGGCACCCAGTCGGTAGTTCGTGCGGTTGCATCCGGACGCAGCGCCGCGGAAAGCGTTGGCCGTTTCCTGGGCGGAAATGGTGACACCAGCGAAAAACTGGTAGAGCTGGAGCCTGCCAGCCAATATATCGGCAAAATTCCCGGCTTTGGCGCGCTGCCCCGGGTACATAACGCAGTTTTACCGGCAGACGAGCGGAAAAAGGGCTTCATGCGTGCAGAACAGTCCTTTACCTGCGAGCAGGCCTGCAAAGAAGCCGGACGCTGCCTGCAATGCCAGCTTCGGGAAGCTTTCCATGCGCCCAGAACCTGGAATGAATTTGAGAAAGGAGGCGCTGCCAAATGAAACCTGAACTGATTCAAAAAGTACTGGAATCCGGCCTTTATGAATACGGCAGCCTGTGTATGCCCCTCTCTCAGAAGTGGGGGCCTTATCTCGGTGGAAGCATCCAGGCTGATAAGCTGGTCATTGCCTGCAACTGTTCAGACAACACCTTTGCTTCTCTGCCGCTATTGACAGAGGAACCTCAAAATTTCGCAGCCGGTATGATGGCTGTATGTGATACTTTCGGTATCCAACAGGTCGAACTGTACTGGCCTGAAAATACTGGGATGAACCCGCCTGAAATTTCGGGCTTACAGCTCATCACGGGCAAAGTGGATGTGCGGGAAATCCCAGAAACCACATTGCTGCATCACCCGGAAACCATCGTCAATATTGGCCGGGTGCTCAATGGGCTGCAGCCGCAGATTCGTGTGCTTATCCGGTGCGGAGAAGAAGAAAAAGCTGTCATCCTTCCGCTGGAAGCAGCTATTTCCCAGATGATTCAGGCCGCAGGCTTCTCCTGTGAAGAAAACGGCTGGGTAGTCGCCGGAGGGTATTTTGGTTCCCTTTTCCGGGCTTCTGATCTGGATAGGCCGCTGTATGGCTACGGGAACAATTGTATTGAAATTTTCCCGGAAAAATTCTGTCCCGTGAGCTTTGCACAGAAAGCCTCCGCATACGCTTGTGAGAATAACTGCGGCAAATGCACTTACTGCCGCGAGGGAAATTATCAGCTTTCCCGTTTTCTGAAAAACGCTGTAAACGGCCACGGCAAAGAAGAAGATATTCCATGGCTGCACACGTTGGCAGAAACCATCCAGGAGGAAAGCGTGTGTTCCTTCGGACGGGAAAGCGTGCGCTTCCTGACGCAGACCCTTACAGAGTTTTCCAAGGAATACGATGCACATATTCGCGGAAAACGCTGCACAGCCGATGTGTGCCAGGCATTTACAGATTTGGCGGTTGATGGCAGCATCTGTATTGGCTGCGGCAAATGTAAAGAAGTTTGCCCTGCTGGTGCGATTACAGAGCCGGAAGGCTTTATCCATCGGATTGACCCCTTTGACTGCATCAAATGCGGCAAGTGTATGGAAGTTTGCCCCAAGAGCGCCATCATCAAGGTGCGCGCTGGCCGGCTGATTGGCCCCACTAAGCTGACCCGTGTGGGACGGTACCGCACCAGCCGCAAAAATTATGAAGTAGAGTAAAAGCTATTTGATTGCTTGCCATATTTCTCTGAACAAAAGCCATGGGCAGCCTTTGATAAAGGCTGCCCATGGCTTTCTGTTCGTGCAGCAAGCAAATCCGGGCTTTTAAAAGAATCCGAGTAAAAAAGAACCCAGCCAAACTTGGGAATTGAGTTTGGCTGGGTGTCGTCAGGGATAGGGGGTGTGTCAAGAAAAAACTTTTATTCTGCTTTAGATGCCTTGATATAGGCGGCTGCATTCTCACCGGCCATTCGTCCGGTATTCAATGCATATCCCATGGTATTACCCGGCAGCAGGAACATGTAGCTGTCGCCGTAAATGGTACAGGTGTCTGTACCGGCAGCGTACAGGCCGGGAATGGGATCAAAATCAGGGGTGAGGACTTCGGTATAGTGGTTGATTTTGATACCACCCAGAGTACCGTATGCACCCGGGAAGAATTTGGCGGCATAGAAGGGAGCGCGGACAATCGGCTTGAGGTAGTCGGCACGCTTTCCAAACTGCTCGTCGTGGGTATCACAGTAATAATTATAGGTTTCAACTGTTTTCAGGAAGGTCTTCACTTCAATACCGGCCTTTTCTGCCAGCTCTTCCAGGGTATCGGCTTTGAAAACATAGGGGTTGCCGTTTTCAATGGCATTTTCAAGGTCTTCATCAAAGCCTTCGCAGTTACTGCGGTTCAGCACCATGCTCTGGACATCGACACCGTGGCGCACATATTGGCGCTTGATGTTTTCATCGAGAATCATGATGCCGCAGCGTCCTTTCTGAATATTGACGGCGTTGGCTGCAAAGGTGCAGTTTTCAAAAAGCTCTTCATTATAAAAGCGTTCGCCCTGATAATTTACCAGCAGGTTGGGCTGGTTAAAGGCTGCGCGGACAGATTCTGTCAGGTGGTCTCCGGGCAGGGAGATCGCCAGTTCCATCTGGATATCCGTAGTGCCGCCGCCTACTTCCTGTGCCATGCGCATACCATCGCCCACCAGACCGGGAATCCGGAAACCGAAGAAATCCTTATCATAAATATATCCGGTTTTTTCCTGTACCAGCTTTTCGTTGTAGCCAAATCCTCCGGTACAGATAATCGCAGCAGAACAGCCGATCTGGATTTCCTCGCCGGTTTTTGTTTTGGCAATCACGCCGGTAATTTTTCCATCCTGTTTGATCAAATGGTCGCCAGCCGTTTCAAAAAGAATCTGGACGCCCAATGCCACTGCACGCTCTGTCATGCGCTTGATCATCGTTGCAGCTGCACGGGGGCCGGGCTTTCCGGATTCCGGCTTGACAATGTGCCAGGTTGCCTCAGAACCTGGGAAATAACGGGAGGCTTTGAAAAATTCTACGCCCATATCCTGTAACCAGGCAATGGTATCGCTGGACTTTTCAAAATACTGTTTCACCAGATTGGCGTCTACCCGCCAGTGGGTATAGGTCATAAACATCTCAAAGGCTTTTTCTACTGTTACAGAAGAAAGCTCTTCTCTTTGAACGGTGGTGTTCAAGCCAAGAGGCCCCATTCCCATATTGGCGGCGCCGCCGGTATTCATCGCTTTTTCTAGCGCGATAACCGACTGTCCATTTTCAGCCGCTGCAATAGCAGCAGCCAGACCGGAAGGCCCGCAAGCAATGACGACAACATCTGTTTTCATAGTTTTCATACGTTTCCCCTCCATTTAAAATTTCAGAATTTACAGTAATATTTGCCGAATTTTCTTCTGCTTCTATTATAAAGAACCTACAGAGAAAAATCAATATTTTTCAGAAAATAAATGTAAAAAATTGAAAATAAATATTGTAAATTTCCGAAAATAAGGATATAATTAAATTGCTTTCCAGGAGATCCCGATTTCAAAAAGAAAAATATCCACGAAAATCCAAGAAAAGAGAGGTTATTATGAAAAATAAAACAGCTGCCCGAATCGGAATTTTAACCGCTACTACCTGTTCCCTGAGTTATATGGCTTTTTCTCCTGTAATTGCCAGCATTTCTGCTGCATTTCCAGAAACAGATGTTTCGCTGGTGCAAATGATTATGACGCTCCCCTCCCTTCTGTTCATTGTGTTTTCTCCTCTTGCCGGAAAACTGATGCAATTCGTCCCGAAAAAGTCTCTTGCAATCGGATCTATTTTACTCTATTTAATTGGCGGCCTCTTTCCTTTCTTTTTCCATGCAAATATCTGGCAAATCCTCAGCGGCAGCGTAATTATGGGCTGCGGCAGCGGCATGCTGATGCCTGTCCTCAATTCAATTATCTGTGACTGCTTTGAGGATGGAGAGCGCGGACAGTTAATGGGCCTGAATGCTACTTTTGTTGCATTGGGTGCTCTCCTCTTTTCCTTTGTCAGCGGTCAGCTTGCCCGGTTGGGATGGCAGTACAGCTTTCTCTGCTTTTTACTGCTGATTCCGGTTCTTTTGATCTCTATAAAATTCCTGCCGCAAGGTGTTACCGCTTCCGCAGGAAGCGGTAAACAGGGAAAATTCCAGATTTCTCCTTATATTGCTTTTCTCTTTATTATTGGAATCGTTTACTTCACCATGCAGAATGCCTATAACACCAACTCTTCTCTGTATATCAGCGATATGGGAATCGGAAATGCCGACACTGCCAGTACGGCGGTTATGTGCAATACCGTCGGCGGAATTATCGGCGGCATCTGCTTTGGTTTTCTGGCAGCCAAAAGCAAACAGCAGATTGAAACAGTTGCACTGGCGATGAGCGGAGCTGGATTCCTCCTGTGTTTCTTCCTCCCCTCTCTGCTCCCCATTCTGGCAGGCGGAGTTATGGTTGGCTTTGGTTTTGCAGTATTCAACGCCGCCGGTACTTATCTCCTTTCCAAATCTGTGAAACCCGAAAATAACGCTTTCACATCTTCTGTTTATCTGGCTTTAATCAATTTAGGTGCGGCACTGTCACCTGTAGCGGTCAACGGACTTTCGGCTGTATTCGGGCAGGGAACAGCCGTGCGCTTCCTGATAACAGGCATTGTGATTGCAGCCTGTGCAGTGGTTTCCATCATCGTAAACAGTATTCAGAAAAAGGCAATGTAAGCAGTACATACTCCCATCCCACTGGTTGCGTATTATTGCCCCTATAACAAACCATCCCCCTG
>DVIY01000130.1 GCA_018710915.1 Candidatus Gallacutalibacter pullistercoris | reverse complement strand
GAGAAGTTGGGCTTTGTAGCTGATTATGAAGGGCGTTCCATCAACAGCCATATTTTGGTGCTGGTTCGGGAAAATATCAAAGCCTTTGAACAGGAGCACGGCGAAATTGATGGAACCATCCGTCCGGATGTAAACGTTAAGCCCAGCAGGAAAAACTAAACAATCAGGGAAACGGTTTTTGAAGAAAAAAAGAGCCGCAATCTTCATACAATGCGTATCGAGATTGCGGTTCTTTTTTGGGAAGCGTTAAAAAATTAGATACCTGCTATAAACGCGAGTGCGAAAAGCAAAAAGAAAAGCCCCGAACGCACTTACGCGTCGAGGCTTTCAACTGGTGCCGGTGGCCGGACTCGAACCGGCACGGTATCGCTACCGGTGGATTTTGAGTCCACTACGTCTGCCAATTCCATCACACCGGCACAACACTAGGTATTATAACGGATTTTATTCCAAAAATCAAGAGGTAATTTCAAAAATATGCAGAATTACTTTTTAAACAGGAAAACAGCCTGCCCATTCCTCCAATCAGAAGAACGGACAGGCTGTCCTTTTTGTTATTCGGCTTCCAGTACCAGATGGAACGTGAATTCTGTTTCTTCAAAGCGGTACGGTTTTTCTGTCATCGGGCCGCAGCTGTTGGAACCGATACCGTTCTGCTTATAATCCAGGCAAAGCACGGTATAGCCGCTGGTATCCAGCTCATAGTCGTGCATCTTTTCGGTCAGTTCCTCCTGAGTGAAGGGCGACGCCGAAAAACTGAACGGCTGGCTGCTGCGGGCTGTCAGGCTGACATTCCCGTCGCTGAGCGAGGCTTCACGGGTTCCAAAATGACTTCCGTTTTCCTGCGGCTTGACGTAATCCTCGTGCTGGTCTTCCACGCGGGAAGTAAAGCGTCCCAGATAGGAGGCCAAATGCTTATCGCTGTAGCTCTCTATCGGGCCATAGCCGAAGTATTCCACACGGTCGAAGCTCTCGGGCAGGAACAGCCGCACGCCAAAACGCGGCAAAGGCAGTACACTCTTTTTAATTTCTTCCGGTACAAACGGAATGGAGTATCCAATAGTGAAATCCGGGCTGCGCACCACATGGAAAAATGCCTCCAGACGTCCGTTGGCATCGATCTCCCAACGGGCATCGATTTCCAGAATCTTCTGGATATAAATTGCGGAAACCGACAGGCGGCAGGTAATCACCGCCACCCCATTCCCGGCATCTGCATCTGTTTCATATACGCGCACCGTTGTGCGGTCAAATCCGGCAGCTTCCCACGCCTGACGCAGGTTGCGGTCGTTATCGGTGGGAGCGCGCCACAGGTTCCACTGCATCGGCAGGCTGAGCAGGGCGGTGTTCCGGTTCACCAGCGAATCAAACAGGCCCGTCTTCCGATTGAATACATAGCGGAAGCCATTTCCGGAAACGACGATCTTTCCGCCTGCCTGTTCTACCAGCACCTCACCGGCAGCAGGTTCGCCAATGGGTTCACAGGCCGGTTCTCCGCACGGGAACAGCTGCTCAAAGCCCACCTCATGGCCGGCCGGTACAAAAGGCGCATCCTGACGGGTGCAGGCAGCCAGCAGCAGCGAACAGCCTTCGGGCAGCTCCGCTTCAAACGGAACCGGCTTTTCTTCATGCGGCAAAATTTCGGGCAGCTCCAGCGTAGCGGCGGAAACCACCTCTCCGTCCACCGAGACCGCTGCGGTCATCGACAGATGGGCGGAAAGCTCTGTGAAATCCAGCATGTTCTTCACATACAGCACACCGTCTTCCCAGCGGGCACGGAAAGGCTTGATTCCGTTCTTGTATTCCAGCAAACCGGTATGCGGGGTGCGGTCGGGATACACCAGGCCGTCCATGCAGAAGTTCCCGTCATGCGGGAATTCGCCGAAGTCGCCGCCATACCCGTATTTATCCAGATTTTCGGGGGTGCGTCCCTGATAAATGGCGTGGTCGCACCATTCCCACACAAAGCCGCCGCAGAAGCCCGGGTATTTTTCCATCTGGTCAAGGTATTCTTTGATGCATCCGGGGCCGTTGCCCATCGCATGGATATATTCACACTGGACAAACGGCTTTCTCGCGCCGCCGCCCATGGGGTCTTCTTCGCTGGCGAAATACCGGTCAATGTCTTCGTTGGAAGCATACATGCGGCTGAACACATCCAGCATGCTCATATCATAGGCGCGGTCTTTTTCGCTGTACAACACGTTTTCATAGTGAAGCAAACGGCTCGGGTCATAGCTCTTCACCCAGTTGGCTGCGTTCACGAGGTTCGGGCCATACCCGGACTCATTTCCCAGCGACCACATGGTAATGCAGGCACAGTTTTTATCGCGCATCACATTGCGCTGTACGCGGTCCAGCACGGCTTTCTCAAACCGCGGGTCACGCACCAGGTCTCCATAAGTGTCGTTGCCGCCATGATATACCGTTGTCGTTCCGTGGCACTCGAGGTCGCTCTCGCCGATTAGATAAAAGCCGTACTCGCTGCAAAGCTGCGGGAACCAGGGCGCGTTGGGATAATGGCTGGTGCGGATGGCGTTGATGTTGTGCTGCTTCATCAGAGAAAGATCGCGCAGCGCCTGCTCGCGGCTGATGGTATAGCCGGTGACAGGGTCGCTGTCATGGCGGTTCACGCCGCGAAAACGGATGGCGGTTCCGTTAAAGTACACCACATCGCCGCGAACCTCTATCTTGCGCACGCCCACCTTCTGATGGATGCACTCGTCTTCGGTTTCCAGCAGCAATTCATACTGACATGGGGCTTCGGCATTCCAAAGCACGGGGCTTTCCACGTGGAAAGCCAGCTTTCCGCCGGCAGCGTCAGCCTGTGCCAGCAGGTCGCCTTCCGGTGTAAACAGCCGTGCAGAAACAGCCGGTTCCCCCACAGTTTCCAGTTCTGCGGTGATATCGGCAGCAGAGAAATCCTCATTCAAAGCGGTATGGACAAAATAGTCGCGGATATATGCCTGCGGGCGGAACAGCAAATACACATCGCGGAAAATGCCCGACATGCGCAGCTTGTCCTGATCTTCCAGATAGCTGCCGTCGCACCACTTGAGCACCAGCACAAACAGGTCGTTCTCCCCCTCCTGCACCAGGTCGGAGATATCGAACTCGCTGGTGGAATGGGATACCTGGCTGTATCCGGCAAATTCGCCGTTCACCCACAGGTAAAAGCAGGAATCGACCCCTTCAAAATTCAGGAAGCAGCCCATTTCCTTCTGTTCCGCATCCAGCGTGAAAGAGCGGGCATACAGGCCGCAGGGGTTATCCTCCGGCACGAACGGCGGGTCATAGGGGAATGGGTAGCGGACATTGGTATACTGATGACGGTCGAAGCCCTGCGTCTGCCAGCAGGACGGCACCGGGATTTCACCGAGAGCCTCGGGGTCAACGATGAGTTCCCCGTTTTCCGTTTCAGGGAAAGCATCGGCAAAGCTGGGTTCATACCGGAACGCCCAGGTCCCGTTGAGGCTCATCACACGGGAAGAAAGGCCTTCCCAGTCGGTTTCTCCGGGCGCGCAGGGAATGTAATACGCACGGTTGGGGCAGGTGCCCACATGCAGTACCTGCGGGTCTTCGTGGAATCGGGTAAACTGCAAAACAACTCCTCCTTCTGCTCACCGGCCGGCAGGGTTTCCGCCGGGAATTCCCGCTTTTTCCTTGACTTTATCCGGCCGGTATTTTATCATTAAACTTGTATCCCAATTTCAACAGCATTGGGACGACGCCCCGGAAAAGCCTCCAAAGCTTCCGGGGCTTGCTGACCTCATTATACTCTGTTCTCTGGAGAAAAAACAGGCTCATTTTTCAAAAAGCAAGAGAAATTTCTGATTGGCATTTCCAAGGAGGTTCTTTATGACAGTGCAAGTCACGCTGTGTGCCCTGTACACGGTACTCGGGGCGCTGTTCTGCCGGAAATTCCTGCTCACCGCCCGCCCTGAAAAGACGGTGAAGCTTGTCCCGGTGGTGCTGCTGTTTGGCGGCGCGCTGCTGCTGCGCCTGACACTGGGCGCATACACAGTCGGATACGAAACAGATATCAACACCTTCAAGGCCTGGGCCGGGATGGTGGACAGCATGGGGATGAACAACATCTATTATAGCAATGTGTTCCTGGATTACCCGCCGGGATATTTGTACATCCTCTGGCTGCTGGAAAAACTGCGCCAGCTGATGGGGCTGGAGACCATGGGCAGCGGCTTCACCCTGCTCATCAAGCTGCCCTCTATCTTTGCAGATATCGCCTGCGGCTGGCTGCTGTACCGGCTGGCGGAAAAGAAAACCGGCAGTACAAACGGCCTGATTCTGGCCGGCCTGTACCTGTTCTGCCCGGCAGTGCTCATCAACAGCACGGTTTGGGGCCAGGCTGACAGCTTCTGCGTGCTGCTCCTGCTGGGCGCCATGCTCCTGCTGCTGCGCGGAAACCTCCGCTGGACTGCCGCAGCCGGTGCGCTGTACGGCCTGGGGATTCTGATGAAGCCGCAAATGCTTCTCTTTGCGCCGGTGTTCCTCTTCTTTGTGCTGAAAAAGAAGAACTGGAAAGGCCTTGGGCTGGGACTTGTCAGCGCTTTTGCGGTGATTTTCCTGCTGGCGCTGCCGTATACCCGCGATTTCGATTTCACCTGGCTGTTTGAACAGTACGCTGACACCATGGGCTACTACAATTACTTCACCATCAACGCCTATAACCTGTACGGCCTGCTGGGTCTGAACTGGTATTCCATGGATTCGCTTCCGGGATGGGTGCCCACCGTGCTGACGGCTGCATCTGCTTTGCTGGCCGTGGGGCTGTCTGCGCTCCTGTACTGGAAAAGCCAGCGCGAAGGCGCCATTTTTGCCGTGCCGTTTGTCATCATGGCGACCATTTACCTGTTCGCGCCCAAAATGCACGAGCGGTACCTGTTCCCCGCCCTGTTTTTCCTGCTGCTGTGTGCGGGGCGCACCGGTGACCGCCGCCTGTATGCCGGATTTTTGACCCTGTCGGCACTGCATTTCCTCAACGTCTCTTATGTTCTGTATCTGAACAACAGCTATATCCCCCCCACCTCGCCTGTCATACTGGTGCTCTCTGCGCTGCATCTGATTCTGTACGGGTATCTGCTGTATATCCTCTGGGATGTCTTTGTGCGCAGCCATGTGGAAGAGCCGGAGCCTGCTGCCTATGAGCCTCCGCGCCATGCTGCGACGGAGCTTTTGCCCTCACCGCAGCAGCGCCGCATGTCAAAGCGCGACTGGCTGCTGGCCGGTGCAGTGACCGTGGTATATGCATTTGTGGGCTTCTGGTGCCTGGGTTCTCATGTGATGCCTGTCACCAGCTGGGAACCGGCAGTAGGCGAAAGCGTTACTCTGTCGCTCTCGGAAGAAGGCGGCACGCTGCGTTACCTGCCGGGCCTGACTGTACCGGTAAAGGGAGAGTCCGCCCATGTAGGAACCAATCTGCTGGTGGAAACCTCCCAGGAGGGAACCGCCTGGACAGAAGCGGGCTCCCTTGCAGAGGAAGACAGTGTGTTTGCATGGCACAGCTTTTCGCTGCCTGCCGGGACGCGCTACATACGCCTGACAGCCGTAGACGGCACCCCTGTATTGAACGAGGTCGCTGTGACTTCTGCAGACGGACAAAGCCTTCTGTCCCTTTCTGTATCCGAAGGCTCGGGCGAAGCTTTGCTGGACGAGCAGGAGGATATCCCGCTGAACCCCAGCTGGTATGACTCCACCTATTTCGATGAAATTTATCACGCGCGAACCGCCTATGAGCATCTGCTGGGCGCAGAGCCGTATGAAAACACGCACCCCACGCTCGGTAAGCTGATTATGAGCCTGGGCATTGTGATGTTCGGCATGAACCCCTTTGGCTGGCGCTTTATGGGCGCGCTGCTGGGTGTGCTGATGCTGCCCATCCTGTACCACCTCATCAAGCGTCTGTTCGGCAAAAGCTGGCTGGCGTTCTGCGGTACGCTGCTGTTTGCCCTTGACTTCATGCATTTTACCCAGACGCGCATCGCTACCATTGATACCTACGCGGTATTCTTCCTTCTGCTGATGTATGACACCATGCTGTGCTTCTGCCAGCAGGAACTGCGCACCGCTCCCATGAGAAAACTGCTGCTGCCGCTGTTGTTCTGCGGCATCTTTACCGGCCTTGGAATCGCTTCCAAATGGACGGCTGCTTATGCTGCGATTGGGCTTGCCGTTCTGTTCTTCTGGCGGCTGTTCCGCGCCTGGCGCGACTGCCCGTCGGCTGGACGCAGTGCCCTCAGCCAGCGCACGCTGCACCTGATTTTGTGGTGCTGCCTGTTCTTCCTGCTCATTCCCTTTGGAATCTACTACGCGGCCTTTTTGCCGGTATTGCTGCTGCCCGGACACGATGCCGGACTGGCAGGCTGGTGGGGCTATCAGATTCACATGTTCAACTATCATTCGGGCCTGCAGGCAGAGCACAGCTTCTCTTCCAACTGGTACGAATGGCCGGTTATGGCACGTCCGGTGTGGTATCACATCACCTATGATTATGCGGGTGTTTCCGGGCAGGTATGCACCATCTCCGGCTTTGGCAACCCGGTTCTCTGGTGGGGCTCCATTCCCGCGCTGCTCTATGCGGCATGGCAGGGCTTTGTCCGCCGCCGCCGTCAGGCAGGGTTTATCCTGGTGGGATTTCTTTCCGCCTACCTGCCGTGGGTACTGGTGCCGCGCCTGACCTTCCTGTATCATTACTTTACGGCCCTTCCCTTTGCCCTGCTGGCGCTGCTGTTTGTATTTGACCGCTGGCAGCAGTCGTATCAGAATGGCCGCCGCATCAAAACAGGCAAATGGAACATCAGCCTGCCGCAAAAGGCCATGGCCGGTGTACTGGGCGCCGCATTGATTCTGTTTGTCGTTTTCTTCCCCGTTATTTCGGGCGCCGCTGCCACTGCCGATTATGCACACTGCCTGCAATGGCTGCCCGGCTGGTTCTTCTGCGGCTGATTTTACCAACTTGAAAGGAAAATTCCCTTATGCGAATGAGAAAAAAAGACTGGGCGCGGCCTGAACTGGCCGCCTGCCCGTACTATACCGACGAACCGGAAAAGCTGAAGGGCTGCTGGCAGGAACACTTTGCCCAAAAGCAGCCGCTGCATCTGGATCTCGGCTGCGGGAAATGCACGTTCCTGGCGGAGCTTGCTTTCCGTCACCCCGAAATCAACTACATCGGCATTGACCAGAGCCCGGACGTGCTGGGAGTTGCCCGGCGCAACATCGAGCAGACCTTTGCAGCCGGCAGCCGCAAGGTAGAAAACGTGATGCTGACGGCCTTTGACATCGAGAAAATTGCCGCCATCCTGGACGAAGAAAAAGACCAGGTACAGCGCATTTACATCAATTTCTGCAACCCCTGGCCCAAGGCCCGCCACCACAAGCGCCGCCTGACGCACACCTTGCAGCTGAAAAAATACCGCAAGCTGCTGTGTGAAAACGGCGAAATCTGGTTTAAAACCGACAACGACGACCTTTTCCTTGCAACGCTGCGGTATATGGAGGAGGCCGGGTTCGAAATTTACGAAAAGAGCTTTGACCTGCACGCAGAAAACGACCCCGAAAACATTGAATCAGAGCATGAAGTGATGTTTACAGCGCAGGGTATCCGCACCAAGGCGCTGAAAGCCCGCATGCTTCCGCTTGCGGCTGCAGCGCCGCCGGAATGTATATGATGCGATGGAAAATCGCCAGAACAGGGAGGGATACGCATGAAGCAATGTATGGACGCGGAAAATCTTCACCGCAGGCTGAAAAAAATTATCGGTCAGGTACAGGCAATTGACCGGATGGTGGATGAAGATGTGCCCTGTGAAGACGTGCTTGCCCAGATTAACGCCGCCAAATCGGCATTGAACAAGGTTGGGCAGGTTGTATTAGAGGGCCACCTGAAACACTGTGTCCGCGACGGCATTGAACACGGGGACGCCGATAAGACGATTGAAAAATTCACCAAGGCAGTGGAACGCTTTGCCAACATGCAGTAAATTCCTGCGATGCTTTTGAGGCAGCCCGGTTAGGCTGCCTCTTTTTCTTTGGTATATCACTCATTGTGCTGGAATTTTGGATTTCCTCCTTGACAGGGAATCCTTTTCTCCCTATACTATACATATACCCCTATAGGTATAGAAAGAAGGGAATGAATTATGCAGAAGGTCCTTGAAAAAATCGAGGCGCTGCTGGAAGCCGGCGGGATGAAAAAGGACATTATCTTGCTGGTAATTTCCGGGCTGTCTCTGATTCTCAGTATTTTTAACCTGCTTCCGCTGCCCTTTGATGCGGCCTGGGTAGCCATTGCCTTGTGCGGGATTCCGATTATTTTAGAAGCCATTATCGGCCTGGTTACTGCCTTTGACATCAAGGCGGATGTGCTCGTCTCCCTCGCGTTGGTCGCTTCTGTCTGTATTGGCGAAGATTTTGCTGCCGGTGAGGTGGCCTTTATCATGCAGCTGGGCGCTTTGCTGGAGGATGCAACCGTTGCCAGGGCACGCGCCGGTATTGAAAAGCTGGTCCACCTCACCCCACAGACAGCCCGGGTGCTTTGTGCAGACGGAGAACACATCCTGCCCGCCGAACAGGTACAGGTGGGGGATATCCTCCGCGTACTGCCGGGAGAAACCGTCCCGGCAGACGGTGTGATTACCGCCGGTGAAACATCAATTAATCAGGCGGTTATGACCGGCGAATCCCTTCCGGTTGACAAAAGCGTTGGGGACGAAGTCTCCAGCGGGACGGTAAACCAGTTTGGTGCATTTGAAATGCGCGCCGCCCGTGTAGGGCAGGACAGTTCCATCCAGCGGATGATCCGTCTGGTGCAGTCTGCGGATGCCGGCAAAGCCAAAATTGTGGGGATTGCTGACCGCTGGGCTACCTGGATTGTGGTGATTGCCCTGACCGCTGCTGCACTCACCTGGATATTCTCTGGGGAAATCATACGGGCAGTGACCATTCTGGTGGTCTTTTGCCCCTGTGCACTGGTATTGGCTACCCCCACCGCCATTATGGCCGCCATTGGAAACGCCACCAAACACGGCTTTCTGGTGCGTGAAGGGGATGCGCTGGAACGGCTGGCCGGTGTTTCTAAAATCACCTTTGATAAAACTGGGACCCTGACTTACGGCACCCCACAGGTCACAAATATACACTCATTTTCTTCTTATACTCCAGAAGAGCTTTTTTCATTCGCAGCAGCGTGTGAACAGCTCTCCGAGCATCCACTGGGAAAATCGATTGTCCGCTGCTTCCAGCAGTCATGCAACACGCAGGTCTTACCTTGCAGTCAGTTTCAGATGCTTCCTGGGCGCGGCGTATCGGCAGCCGTTGGAACATCCCCTGTACTGGCAGGCAACCAGAAGCTTCTGGCAGAAAACAGCATCTTCCTTCCCAATGAGGCAAAAAAACAGGCCGAGGATTTTCTGGCCCAAGGCTCTACCGTGATTTATCTGGCAATTAATGGCTCGCTGGCCGGATATCTCGTGCTCTCTGATACCGTACGGGATGAAAGCGCCGGTATGATCGCCCAGATTCAGTCACTTGGAATTCAGCCGGTACTGCTGACCGGTGACAATCAAAACGCAGCCGCTTCTATTGCCGGACAGCTTCATATCTCGCAGGTATATGCCAACTGCCTGCCCGAAGACAAGCTTCGCCACATAGGTGCTTATCAGGCAAAAGGGGAATCTGTATGCATGATTGGCGACGGGGTAAATGATGCCCCAGCGCTCAAAAAAGCAAACGTTGGCATCGCCATGGGAGGCATTGGAAGTGACATCGCCGTTGACGCTGCTGATATTGCGCTGGTAGACGATGAAGTAAAGGAACTTCCCCACCTGCTGGCGCTTTCTAAACGGATGATGTTTACTATCAAGCTGAATCTGACTTTTTCGATGGCATTGAATTTTCTGGCAATTATCCTGGCTATTACCGGAATCCTTGGCCCGGTTGTCGGAGCGCTGGTACATAACGCGGGTTCTGTTTTGGTAATCATTAATTCCGCCCTGTTGTTGAAATGGAAAAAATACCGTTGAAAT
>DVIY01000129.1 GCA_018710915.1 Candidatus Gallacutalibacter pullistercoris | reverse complement strand
TGCTACAATAAAATTATGGAAAAACAAAAGGCATAGTTTGGCACGCTGTTTATGTCAGACTGGTGCCTTTTGAATTATTCTCTGATTTATTTTTTAATCAGTTAAGTTGTGGGAATAACACGATGGTCCCTGGGAGGGAGGTAATGTCAATGGTACTTTTGCAGGGAATCGCCGCATCAGAAGGATATGCGATTGGAAAGCTGTATGTAAATGTGGAGACGATTGCCATGACTGTGCCTGAAAAGGCAAAAGATCCACACTGGGAGATCAGCCGTTTTTTGCAGGCGCGCGAACAGGCCTGTACAGAAGTGGGTACGGTTTATCATCGGGCATTGGCGCGTGTAGGAGAACATCGCTCCAGTATTTTTAAAATTCACTTGGCTCTCCTGCAGGATGAAGACTTTTTTCTGTCAGTCAGCGATTGTATTCGTGAAAGAGGCGTAACTGCAGAAACCGCTGTACAGGAAACCGGGCAGCGTTTTTATCGGATGTTTGAAGAGATGGACGATGATTATATGAAAGCGCGTGGGGCGGATGTATTGGACATTACCTCGCGCCTGCTGAATTTTTTGGCAGAAGAACGGGGGGAAAAGCAAAAGCCCTGGCTGCCGGATGGGGCAGAGGGAATATTGGCAGTAGATGAAATTATGCCCAGCCAGACTATTCAGCTGGATGCTGGCCATGTAACGGCATTGGTAACACGTACCGGCTCGAAAACTTCTCACTCCGCTATTTTGGCACGTTCCCTGCGCATTCCGGCGGTGACCGGATTAGGGAAAGATTTTGACAAGCTGGTAAATGGCAGCTGCATGATTCTTGATGGTTTCAAAGGGATTGTTATTCAGGATCCTGACACTGAAACACTTCGAAAATATCAGGAAGAGATCGATGCATATAACCAGCGGCAAAAAGCACTGGAATCTTATAAAGGGATGAAGGCCGTTACGCTGGATGGAACAGTTATTAAACTGGAGGCCAATATCAGCCATCCCAATGACTTGGATGAGGTGTTGGATGATGGGGCAGACGGTGTGGGATTATTCCGTACAGAATTTTTGTTCATGTATTGGGGACGACTGCCGACAGAGGAAGAACAGTTCCATGCCTATCGGATGGTATTGGAGCAGATGCAGGGAAAACGGGTGGTAATCCGGACATTGGACATCGGAGCAGACAAGCAGGTTCCCTATCTCAAAATGGATCGGGAAGAAAATCCTGCCATGGGGCGCAGATCGGTGCGTTTCTGTTTGGAAAATCCGGATTTATTCCTCACACAGCTTCGGGCGTTGCTTCGGGCTGCACAGTATGGTAAATTGGGAATCCTGATTCCAATGGTTGTTTCAGTAGAAGAAGTCTTGTCGGTTCGCCGCCTTTTGGAACAGGCAGCGCAGAAGTTGGAGGAAGAGGGGATTCCCTTCAGCCGGGAATATGAGATAGGGGCAATGATTGAGACCCCCTCTGCCGCGATTATCAGCGACCTGCTGGCACCGCATGTAGACTTTTTCAGCATAGGAACCAACGATCTCACACAATTTGTCATGGCCGCTGACCGCGAAAACCCGCATGTGGCAGCATTGTGTGATTCTCAGCATCCAGCAATACGCCGGATTCTGGATCTGGCAGTTAAAAATGGTGTTCGTGCCGGAATTCGAGTGGCAGTTTGCGGTGAAGTAGCAGCAGATCCTTCCATGACGCGTTTTCTGTTGTCTTTGGGGGTCCGGGAATTATCGGTTGCACCCGCTTCTCTGTTGGAAATTCGCCACGAAATTCAGTCCATACGGCTTCCATGATAAAAATAGCCGGATGATTGGCTTTTCGTCATGGAGTCTTCACATTGGTCATGTATACTGAGAACATATGGATGGAACCTTGAAAGGGTCGGGGGTACAGGTAGGGTTTCTTACCACCTCCCGGCTTTTTCATTTGGTAATGAAAGGGATGACAGAAATGGTACGTCTTCTGGTAGTGGATGATGAAGCCAAAATCAGAATGTTGATTCGCAAATATGCGGAATTTGAGGGAGACCAGGTAACAGAAGCATCTGATGGTATGGAGGCGGTGCGTTTATGTCGGGAAGACCCGGAGCGTTTTGACCTGATTGTCATGGATGTGATGATGCCGGAACTGGATGGATTTTCAGCAGTGGCAGAGATTCGAAAAACCTGCCGCACACCGGTTTTGATGCTGTCGGCACGCGGTGAGGAATACGACAAAATTCACGGTTTTGAGTTGGGTGTGGATGACTACGTCGTAAAGCCATTTTCTCCAAAAGAACTGATGATGCGCATCCACGCAATTATGAAACGTGTGCATCCGGAAGAAGGCAATGGCAGGGAAATTTTGCGTGCAGAAGGTTTGACCATCGATTTTACCGGGCGCATGGTGCAGGTGGATGGGAAACGCATCGATCTTTCTCCCAAAGAATATGATTTGCTGTTTTATATGGCTGCCAATAAAAACATTGCTCTGACGCGCGAGATGCTGATTACAAATGTATGGGGATATGATTTTTATGGCGATGACCGGACGTTGGATACCCATATCAAGCTTTTGCGAAAAAGCCTGGGCCCCTACAGCAAGTTTATTGTTACGCTGAGAGGGGTGGGCTATCGCTTTGAAGTTTAAAGAGGTTTTTCATGGGAAAATCGGAATTCGCACAGGAATTCTGATGGGATTTGCGATATTTACCGTTGTTATTCTGGTGCTGCTGTGGGTGTTTCAAATTTCTTTGCTGGAAAGTTTTTACCGCTCCACCAAAAAGCAGGAAATTCAATCGACAGGGGACTATATTGCCGCACAAATGCAGGAAAAAGCTATGAGCGCATTGCAGATGGAAGAATTGATTACAACTGAGGCGGGCGCTACGCAGATGAGCATTATGTTGTCAGACAGCGCAGGCAGATGGGTGATTGTACAAAAATCGTCCCCAACTTCGTCTTTGGATAAATTGACCTGGATTACACGCACACAAATCTATATGGAAACAGAAGCCTTGGGTGGAGTATACCTGTTGAATCAGAAAAAAAACGATAATGATCCGGAAAATATGATTTATATACGGACGTTTCAGGAAAAAGGCGGAGAAAACTGTTTGCTGATTCTTGATACAGGGCTGAGTCCTGTAGAATCAACAGTGGATACGTTGAAAA
>DVIY01000128.1 GCA_018710915.1 Candidatus Gallacutalibacter pullistercoris | reverse complement strand
GTAACTTTTTCGGCGGCTTCAGCCAAAGTAAGGCCGGCAACCGAAGGAAGCTTTCGGGTAGAGGGCCCCTGGCTTACAACTACTACAATACTGCTGCCCTTCATCATCATTTCTCCAGCCTTGGGTTCCTGAGAAATCACTTTTCCCTCTTCCACAGAAGTGCTGAACGCACGCACAGAAAGGCGCACCGTGTATTCCGGATCCTCAGATGCCGAAACTTTTTCCAACAGTTCAGTATAAACCTGGTCTTCCAAGTTTGGTGCCTGTATCATTTCTATCTGTACAGAATCTTCTGAAGAACTGGCAGTAAAAGAATCTGTTCCAACTGATTCCGTATCAGAAGAAACCGCAGAGGTACTGCCTGCATCTGGCAGGAGAAAGTCTGGTGTTTGGAATTGAAGCCATACCCAGACAACCGCAGACATAACGAGCAGTGTTATCGCACATGAAACCAGCATCCAGACAATTCCGGGAACCCCTTGTTCCTTTTTGCTGGGCAAAGGCGGCAGCTTGGTGATAGATGCGGTCTGTTCCAGTGTAGAAGTTACCGTAGGTGCAGCAGAAAGCTCTGCACGCAGCGTTTCGAAATTCTGGGTACGGCGTTCCTGCTCCACCTGCAGAGCATTTGCCAATGCTGTAATCACATGTGGCGGTAATGCTTTTGCCAGCTCGTTCGACATCATCAGGCGGGAATCATTTTTACGGTAAACAGCATCATGCGGCAATACGCCCGTCAATGCAAAAAACAGGGTCGCGGCAAAGCCGTAAACATCTGTTGCTTCATTCAGCGGGCGATCCATCACATATTGCTCAATCGCTGCGCATCCCGCAACAATATCCGGCGGAAAATCGGTATCCATACGCCGCACCGGCTGAATATAAAAATCACCCAGCCGCATTTTCCCGTCCTGCATGATTTTCAATGAATCGGGTGAAATGCCAAGATGGCACACACCTGACTTATGCATGGTACTCAAAGCGGAAAGAACCGGCATAAAAAGCTGCCGGGCTGAATTCCAACTCAGGCTGCCGCCACTGCGCTCCACAAAATAGCGCAGCGTTATGCTCTCGCTCCATTCTGAAATGGTATATGCCGTTTCATTTTCTTCAAAAATATCAAAGATCGGGACAATTGCCGACAGCTCACGCATGTGTGCAAGCTCCCGGGCATAATTCAGGAACAGTTCCAGCGACTCTTTGAACACCAGTTCGCTTCCGCCGGTCACCTGCACAGTTTTGCCGTCCATGCAGCGCTGGCAAAAACTCTGCGGAAAAAATTCCCGTATCTCTACAATCGTATTTTGAACGGTATCACGGCCTATGTAGGTGATACCCTCTCCGTTTGTCTTTTTTGCCCGGCCGACAATATAGCGCTCCTGCAAAATCGTGCCATATGGCAGCCCGTGCAGCAGCTGCTCCTCCTGCGAATTCCATCCGCATTGAGGGCATACTTCTTCCCCGGTCAGCTCTGCCATACAGTTCATGCAAAGTTTGGTATTGTCAGTCATCAGGTTCCCTCCTGCAGGATTGCCAGATTAGTCTTCCTCGTCGTCAGACTCCGGTGCATCCCAGTTGTGCCAGACGTTCTGGACGTCGTCGTTATCTTCCAGTGCGTCCAGCAACTTCTGCATTTTTGTAATGGAATCCTCATCGGTCAGCGTGGTATATGTGCTGGGCACCATCTCCACCTCAGCAGACACAAATTCATATCCCTTTGCCTCCAGATCTTCGCGCACACCGCTGAAATCCTCAGGCTCTGTGGAAATTTCGAAAACATCTTCATCCGCCTGGAAGTCGGAAGCGCCTGCCTCCAAAGCATCCTCCATGACCTTATCTTCGTCCCGTCCCTCTTTCTCGATGACGATGACGCCCTTTTCAGAGAACATGAAGGAAACGCAGCCGGTTGTTCCCAGATTGCCGCCGAACTTATCGAAATAGTGACGGACATCTGCTGCGGTACGGTTACGGTTATCGGTCAGAGCTTCTACAATAACCGCTACACCGTTGGGGCCATAGCCCTCGTATACCATGCTCTCATACCGCTCGGCATCACCGTCTCCGGCTGCCTTCTTGATGATTCTTTCAATATTATCGTTGGGGACATTGTTTGCCTTTGCTTTGGCAATGCAGTCCTTCAGCTTCGAGTTGGAAGCCGGATCAGGGCCGCCGCCCTCTTTTACTGCTACAGCAAGCTCACGGCCGATCTTTGTGAAGATCTTGGCTTTTGCTCCATCAGTTTTTTCTTTTTTTCTCTTAATATTATTCCATTTTGAATGGCCTGACATGTTTTCAGCCTCCCATAAAAGTGCTACAGATGATTTTATCACATTTTCTGGAAAATAGCAAGAGAAAGGCGTGTTAAAGCCATTTCTGTTTCTTTCCAGCGTATTTCTCCCCTGTCCGTCGAGAGCCAGGCAACTGTACTTTCCAACGTAGTGTTCATTACGGAAAAACACTGTTTCAATTGCCGTTCCATGATGCCGGGGCCGTCATGTGTGTCTGCACCAGCAGCCACCAATAATACTGCTAAGCGGTGCTTGAGGATAGAAGGCTTGAGCCTCAATGAAAAACGCGCCTCAAAATAGCGCTGGAAGCGATCCAGTACAGCTTTCAGCGGCGCCGGAAACGTCAGGTTATACACCGGTGATGCCACTACCAGCAGGTCACAGCTGCGCAGTTGCTTATCCAGTTGGTCACAGCAGTCATGAATAGCGCACTCTTCATGAGAAGCACACCACCCACACCCCGTACACGGAGCAGGACGCTCGCGGTATGTATCGAAAAAGCTGATATGAAACCCTTCATTTTGAAATGGGCGCAAAAAAACTTCTATCATTTTGGCGGTAGCCCCCTGACTGTGTGGGGAACCCACCAAAACCAGTATTTCTTTCATGAATTTGTTCCTTTCCTTAGCACAGTATGCCCGGTTCTTCGGCCGATTATGTCCCCCTTTTTCCAAATAAAAGCCCGGCATCTTTTCTCCATGCCGGGCTTTTATTCAATCAAATCAATCGCCGAATGAGATACCGATATCCCGCGCAGCCTGAATCTTGCTGCAATCTACCGGAACTGCCTTGAGTTTTCCGGCTACATCTTTCAGCGGCACCGGGACAATCTCGCCTTTTTGCAGAGCGACCATATTGCCGTAATTCTTATTGATAATCAGTTTGGCCGCCGCTGTACCGAAACGGGTGGAAAGCACACGGTCATAGGGGCATGGGCTGCCGCCACGCTGGAAGTGGCCGGGAACCACTACACGAATTTCCTGAGAGAGACGGTCTCCCAACTCGTGTGCCAGACGATAAGAAATAGACGGGAACTGCATATTGGCGCGAGCTGCTTTGAACTCTTTTTTGCCCATGGCCGCTTCCTGCTTGGAAATTGCGCCTTCTGCTACAGCCAGAATGGAGAAACAACTGCCATATTCATTACGGCGGCGAATCACCTTGGCGATTTTATCCGCATCATAAGGAATCTCCGGCAGCAGAATGACATCTGCTCCGCCGGCAATGCCGGCTTCGAGCGTAAGCCAGCCTACCTTGTGCCCCATAACTTCCACGATAAAAATACGGCCATGTGAAGTTGCCGTAGTATGGATGCAGTCGATAACGTTTGTTGCGATTTCAGCCGCACTGGTAAAACCAAAAGTCATATCCGTGCCCCACACATCGTTGTCAATGGTTTTGGGCATGGACACCACATTCAATCCCTCTTCACTGAGCAGATTTGCAGTTTTGTGGGTGCCATTTCCACCCAGCACGACCAGGCAGTCCAGCTTCATCTTCTTATAGTGGTCTTTCATATTCCGGACTTTATCCACATTATCCTCTTCAATCTGGCGCATCATTTTGAAGGGCTGGCGAGAGGTGCCGAGAATGGTACCGCCGAGTGTAAGGATACCGGAAAAATCACTGCGCTGCATGAGTTTATACTCGCCGTGAATAAGCCCACGGTATCCGTCCTGAATTCCGTAGATTTCCACGTCCTTGCCGTAATATTCATACAGCCCCTTGGCCACACCGCGAATTGCAGCGTTCAGGCCCTGGCAATCTCCGCCGCTGGTCAGAATTCCAACTCGTTTCATTCCAGATCACATCCAATCATCAATAATATCACCAAAAAGCTTTGCTATTGCTTACCTGAAATTTTACAACTTTTTCAGCAAAATTTCAATCATTTTTTAAATCTGCACTGCGAATCGGAACAAAGGGCTGATCTTCCGGTAATTTTTGCTTACCTTTTACCGCCTCCTGTGCCAGTTTGGAGAATTCACGCTGGCAATTGCAGGCTGTCTTCCCTCTTCGCTCTACATGCACATAGGTGGTGTCCGGCAGCTGGGTGCGTGCATTGGTGGTATCCTCCAGCATCAGGTCGAGAATAGAAAAAGCACGTTTCTTCAGGTCAGGGTCTTCGATGGGGAACACGAGCTCTACACGGCGATCCAGGTTGCGTGGCATCCAGTCGGCGCTGCCCATATAAATTTTGGGATTGCCCGCATTTTCAAAGCGGAAAATGCGGCTGTGTTCCAACAGCTGCCCTACAATGCTGATGACGCTAATATGCTCACTGACACCGGGAATTCCGGGTATCAGGCAACAGATACCGCGTACAATCAGTTTAACCGGTACTTTTGCTTGGGAAGCCTTATACAGTAACCCGATAATTTCAGGGTCTACCAGTGAATTTACCTTTGCTGTAATGCCGCAGGGCAGGCCTTTTTGTGCATTATCAATTTCCCGCTCGATCATCATACGGAAAAAGGGGCGCATACCATGAGGGGCCACGACGAATTTATTATACTCCGGCGGGCGGGAATATCCGGTAATGGTATTAAACATGGAGGAAGCGTCTGCGCCATAGGCTTCTTTACAGGTAAACATGCCGATATCCGTATAGATTTTCGCGGTGGAATCATTGTAGTTACCGGTACCCATATGCACATACCGGCGGATTCCATCCTCTTCTTTTCGCACGACCAGCAGAATCTTACAGTGGGTTTTCAGTCCGGTCAGGCCATAGATAACATGGCATCCAGCCTTTTCCAGCTTTCTGGCCCAGATAATATTATTTTCTTCATCAAAACGGGCTTTCAATTCCACCAGCACGGTGACCTGCTTGCCATTTTCTGCCGCGCGAATCAAAGCCGCAACAATGGGAGAGTTGCCGCTCACACGGTAAAGTGTCTGTTTGATCGCCAGTACATTTTCATCTTCCGCAGCAGCCTGCACGAAATCCACCACACAGGAGAAGCTCTCATAGGGATGATGCACCATGCGATCCTTCTCGCGGATTGCTGCGAAAATATCGTCATATCCCCAAAAATCTGCCGGCGGATATACCGGGCGGATGGGAGTAAAGCAGAGGTGCTCAAAACCCGAGACACCTGCAAACTTCGAGAAGAAGGTAAGGTCCAGCGGGCCGGTTAGCTCGTAAATCTCGGAGGATTTCATTTTCAGCATATCCACCAGGAAGGAGCGGATTTCCTTATCACAGTGGGCAATCAGCTCCAGACGAACCGGGCGGCCCCTTTTCCGCTTCTTGATGGACTCTTTGACTGCACCCAGAAAATCTTCGGATTCTTCATCGATATCGAGGTCAGAGTTGCGCGTGATGCGGAAGGGGCACCAGGCTTCGATTTCGAGCAGCTCAAACAGTTCAGGCAAATGGCAGATGATGACGTCTTCCAACAGGACAAATGCCCTCCCCTCTTCACAGGGGACCTCCAAAAAACGCGGCATGATGGACGGAACCTGCACAATGGCAAAGCAGGGGCCGTCGCTGCCCTTGAGCCGCACGGCAATATTCAGGCTCTTATTCGCCAGCAGCGGGAACGGGCGGCTGGTATCTACAGCCAGCGGCGTGAGCACGGGAAACAGTACCTTATGGAAATAATCGGAAATATATGCCTTCTGCTTGTCGTTCATCTGCTCAGGCTGTACAAAGAAGATATTATTCTTTTTTAACACCGGCGTGATAGAACGGTACAGGCAGGAATACTGCCGCTCCATAAAGGTGTGGATTTTCTCTTCCAGCTGGGCGATCAGCTTATCAGGGGTCAGACCGGAATCATCTGCTTTTTTATAGCCGGAATTCACCTGTGCCTTGACGCCGGCCACACGCACCATAAAAAATTCATCCAGATTTGAGCCTGTGATAGCCAGAAAACGCAGACGCTCCATGAGCGGGTTTTCTTTTTTCATGGCCTCTTCCAACACACGGATGTTAAAATCCATCCAGCTCAATTCCCGGTTATGATAAGGAATTTTATATGTCTGGTCCATTCAAACACGACCTTTCTTATTCTCTGTTTATATCATCGGCAAACGGATCGTCAGCTCGGGATCAATACCGAAGACCTCTTTAAAAAATGGAGCACATTGCGCAAAGGCCCACTTTTCAAGATGTGTGTCTTCATTTGTCTCTCCAGTTACCAGCAGCCGGTTATGCTCCATGCGCACCTTGATATCCGGCAGCTTCTGTTTCTGCGATTTATCCAGCGAATTTGCAAGGCGGAAAATCGCCACCAGCTTTGAAACCGAAATTTTCTGTTGCTCATCCAGCTCAGAAAAACGCATATCTTTTAATGCCGGTATATTAAATTCATTATAACTGGCTACATAAGCAATTAACAGCATATTCAATTTTGTCATACCATAAATATCGAAATTCTTTACCAAATCGAAAGAACTTCTGGTGTGCAGCTTTGTATTGACATAGTGGCCGCAGTCATGCAAAATTGCTGCAAGTTCCAAAACCAGCCTGTGCTGCGCAGAAAGTCCATGGATAGCCCTCGTCTTGTCAAACATTTTCAAGGCAAACCGCCGCACCGTATCAGAGTGGCTTTTGGGGCATCCATATTTAGCGGCTACTGCTTCGGCACAGGCAATCGCGCTTCCGCTGATATGCTGGCGATAAGCATCTACACTCTTTGGTACAAGCATATGGCGCATAATCCCGTCCCACAAATCCACCACGGGCAGCAGAATATACTCGGCTCCGGAAAATCGCAGAAGCCTGCTGTAAATTGCCAGTGCGGAATACAGGATATCCCCCTCTTCTTCTGAAATTTCGTATCGAAAACTGATTTTCTCGGGAGAAAGGGGACTGACCTTTTCATACAATGAGCGCACCTGGGCAGTATGCAGCGTATAGCAGCCATTTTCAGGATGTACACCGAACACCCTTGCAATCAGGTTGATATCGCTGCCTGTAAACACCAGCCGTGATATTTTGATTCCATGTAATGATTTGGCGATTCTCTCCATCACTGCATCGAGGTACTCCTCTATCACCACATGGTAGTTTTCGGGTTCATCACCGGCTGTGTACAGTACGTCACGGAGCTTGAGAGAACCAACGGGAATACTTTGGGAATACACTACATTTGCACCGTCATAAACAGCAATTCCGACGCTGCCAGTACCAATGTATGTGAGCAGGGCATTGCCCTCCTTTTCCCCCTCCTGCTGATGGAGGAAACGAATCATTTCGGAGTAAATCAGGGTTTTTTCCTGATCATCTTCCAATACCTGCACGGTCATATCATTCTGAATTTTCAGCAGATCAACCACATAAGCGCGGTTTTGTGCCTCCCTCAAGGCAGTTGTTGCCACCACCCGAACCTGGTCGACACCGTATCCCTCCAACAGCTCGGAATACCCCTGCAAAGCTTTGGACAATTCCCGAAGGCTCTCAAAGCTGATTTTTCCTTCATGGAATACCTCATGCCCCAGATGCAAAGGATATTCCAGCCGGTCGATGTCTGCAATTTCGCCTTTTTTGAATTGTGCAACCCGCATTTTCAGCGTATGGGAGCCTATATCGATAACGGCGCCGCTT
>DVIY01000127.1 GCA_018710915.1 Candidatus Gallacutalibacter pullistercoris | reverse complement strand
TAGATATACAATTCTACTGGCCCGTCAAAAATCTCAATATATTGCAGCGCTTTTTGATATTCCCGGCTTTCTTTTCCCGGCACACGCAAATACAAACCCGGCCTGGAAGAGGATTTCTTCTGTAAGCTTTTTTCAGCTGTATTTTTATCCCTCATATTGGACAGGTATCCCTTTGTGTCAGGTGGCGGGAATACGGCATCACACACCAACTTGGTGTCTTTTTCTTCTGTCAGGCTCACACGGCCTTCTGCCATGACAATTTTCCCTTCCTGCAAAAGGCTGTGGTACCGGCTGTAGACATTTGGAAATACCAGCATTTCCATGGAGCCGTATAAATCTTCGAGCGTAACAAAAGCCATTGCGCCACTGTTTTTCGTAATTTTGCGCTTGATTTTCTGCACTGCTCCCAGCACACGCAAGCGGTCGCCGTCGTGGTATTTCTCTCCCTCTTCTCTGGCATCCTGCTGAATCTCTCCCATAGAAACCACCGCTTTTTGACGGAACAGCGCACTGTATTCAGAGACCGGATGCCCCGAGAGATACAGCCCCGTCACTTCTTTTTCCATAGCAAGCTTTTCAGAAGGGGAAAAGTCCGGCTGAGCCGCAATCTCTACCTGCTGTTTTCCAGCAGAATCCATCGTATCAAAAAATCCCATTTGGCCATCCAGATTCCTGCGCCGGTCTGTATCCAGAGAATCCATTACCGTATTCAAGGCCATCAGCATTTCCCGCCGGTTATTCCCCAGCCCATCCAGCGCGCCGCATTTTATCAGGCTTTCCAGCGCCCGGCGGTTTAATTCAAGGCCATACATCCGCCGGCAGAAATCATAAAAAGAAGAAAAATTCCCGTTTTGTTCCCGTTCGCGTACAAGAGACTGCAAAAATCCACGTCCCAGGTTTTTGACCGCCAGCAATCCAAACCGTATTGTTTTATCAGAAACCGTAAATTTACGGCGGCTTTCGTTAACATGTGGCGGAAGCACCTGGATTTTCAGCCGGCTGCATTCTGCCATATATTCTGCCACCTTGCCGGAATAATCCAGCACACTGCTGAGCAGGCACGCCATATATTCGCGCGGGTAATGGCACTTCAGCCAGGCCGTCTGATATGCCAGCAGCGCATATGCTGCTGCGTGGGATTTGTTGAAGGCATACGACGCAAAACTCTCCATCTGTTGGAAGATATCTTCCGCTGTAGCTTCCGCTATCCCTCGATTGATGCAGCCTTCTACTTCCCAGCTGCCATCTTCCCTTTGCAGGCCATGAATGAAGATTTTCCGTTCCCGCTCCATAACATCCACTTTTTTCTTTGACATGGCTCGCCGCACCACGTCTGCACGTCCCAGTGAATAGCCTGCAAGTTCCCGGAAAATCTGCATCACCTGCTCCTGATAGACAATACAGCCATACGTGACATGCAAAATCTGAGAAAGCCTGGGGTGTGGATACGTCACCTTTTCGGGATGATGACGGTTTTCCACATAGGTAGAAATAAACTTCATGGGGCCTGGGCGATACAGAGAAATCACTGCGATTAAATCTTCCAGATATTCAGGTTTCAGGCTCATCACTACCCGACGCATTCCCGCCGATTCAAACTGGAACACCCCTTCGGTATTCCCTTCTGCAAACAGCCGGAATACTTGCGGATCATCTGTCGGGATTTGCTCAACCGTAAAGCCCATATGCTGCCGCGCCACCATTTTTACGGTATTGTCAATGATAGAAAGATTTCGCAGGCCCAGGAAATCCATCTTCAAAAGCCCCAGTTCTTCCAGCGTGGTCATCGTATACTGGGTAACGATGGACTCGTCGTTTTTGGCAAGCGGAACATATTCGCTCACTGGCCGGTCGGTAATGACAACGCCCGCCGCATGGGTCGAGGTATGGCGCGGCATCCCTTCAATTTTACGAGCCATGTCAATAAGCTCATGAATCTGAGGGTCTGTATCATACCGGTTTTTCAAATCAGCAGAAATCTCCAGCGCATGGTCAAGGGTCATGTGAAGTTCCATCGGTACCATTTTGGCCACCACATCGGTAGTGGCATAAGGAATCGCCATGGCCCTGCCTACATCCCGGATAACGCCCCGGGCTGCCATGGTACCAAAGGTAACAATCTGCGCCACATGGTCAGCACCATATTTGCGGATAACATAATCAATAATTTCCTGCCGCCGTTCATCGCTGAAATCGATATCAAAGTCGGGCATACTTACCCTCTCGGGGTTCAAAAATCGCTCAAACAGCAGGTCATATCGAATGGGGTCGACACCCGTAATGCCGATACAGTATGCAGCAAGGCTTCCCGCACCAGAGCCTCTTCCCGGCCCCACAGGAATCCCCACTGATTTTGCATAACGGACAAAATCGTGAACGATAAGGTAGTAGTTCACATACCCCATCTTTTCAATCATGTCCAGCTCATATTCCAAGCGTCTGCGCACTTTTTCCGGTGGATTTTCCCCGTAATGGCGAAGCATCCCCTGTTCGCACTGCTCGCGAAAATACCCGGTATTGTCCTGGCCGTTTGGCGTATCAAAATGCGGCAGTTTGGTCTTTCCAAATTCAAACTCTACCTGGCATCTCCGGGCGATTTTTGCGGTGTTATCCGCTGCTTCCGGATGGTTGGGAAACAACGCGCGCATCTGTTCTTCGGATTTTACATAAAACTCATCAGACCCGAATTCCATGGTATCCGGATCTTCGATGGTGTGGTTGGTCTGGATGCACAAAAGAATCTTATGCATCTGGCTGTCTTCTTTCTGGATATAGTGACAGTCGTTCGTCGCCACCAAAGGGATACCCGTTTCTTCCGAAAGGCGAATAATCTGCGGATTGACGCTTTGCTGTTCTGCCAGCCCATGGTCCTGCAATTCCAGGAAGAAATTTTCTTTACCAAAAATATTCTCATACCGCAGGGCAGCTTCTTTGGCCCCTGCATAGTCGCGCATGGAGAGAGCCCGGGGAATTTCACCGGCCAGGCAAGCAGAAAGGGCAATCAGCCCTTCGTGATATTTTTCAAGCAGTTCAAAGTCCACCCTTGGCTTGCTGTAAAATCCCTCTGTCCAGGCCTGCGACACCATAGCAATCAAATTCTGATACCCCTGCTGGTTTTCACACAACAATACCAGATGACGGTTTTCGCTGTCCAACCCGTGGACCTTATCAAATCTGCTGCGTTTGGCTACATAGACTTCGCAGCCAATTACCGGATGGATATTCCGCTCTTTTGCGGCTTTATAAAAATCCACGGCACCATACATGGCGCCGTGGTCGGTAATGGCAATGCTGTCCTGTCCCAGTGCCTGTACCCGCTCCATCAGTTTTTCAATCCGGCATGCGCCGTCCAGTAAGCTGTATTCCGTGTGAACATGAAGATGTACAAAGGCCACTGGAACCACTCCTTTTCCATTTATTCCGTCTTAGCCATTTCCAGCAACCGCTGAATCCGATGGTTTGCGCCGGAACGGCTGATCGAAAGTGCCTCTCCCAGCTCCCGCAAGCTCATTTCGGGATTCTCCAGCCGCAGATAGGCCATTTCCCGCAAATCTTCAGGCAGGTTGTCCAGCCCTACTTTCTCCTGCAAATGACGAATCGCCACTACCTGGCGCGCTGAAGCCGAAACTGTTTTGTCGATATTGGCTGTTTCAAAATTGGTCGTGCGGTTCACATAATTTCGAACTTCTTTTACCATTTTGGCCTGCATCAATGTCATCGAAGCGGTTGGCGCCCCCATATAAGTAAGCAGATCGGCAATCTGTTCACTGCCTTTGATATACACCACATAGCTTCCCTTTCTGCGGGTAATGGAAGGCTGCAAGCGCAGGCCATCCACTTCTTCCAGCAGGGTTACAAAATCCTGTGCCAAACGGCGGTGATTCACAGCAAATTCCAAATGATAATCTTTCTTGGGGTCTGTTGCAGTACCGCAGGACAAAAATGCGCCGCGAATAAAGGCGCACATACAGCACTCATTTTCCAGATTTGCGCGATTTAAACGAAGATTCACTTCCCTGCCTGTATGTCCAAAAGCTTCCAGCAGCCGCCGGCGCTGGTCATCTCCAGGAATCAGCAATGTATAAATTCCGCCCTCACGATTTGTGCTGCGCCGCATGGATACACTCGTTTCCACCATTACGCCGGCAACCTCTGCGGCGGCTTCAGCAATGCGCCGGGCCACCGCACCATTTTCGGTCACAATGGCATATTCTTTCAGAGAAAACCCCCGTGTAAACAACAACAGACCATATGCTTCCGCTTTTTTACAACAGGAAGCGGTGGTTGTTGTTTTGCAAACCTCTGTTTTGGTGTCTGACGCAAACGACATTTTCCGTCACCTCACTGCTTACGGATATCCCGGTGGTTCACCCCCGCACGCTTGCCCTGATTAACCAGATGATCAAACAGATGCTGCGCCAGCGCCACCGAACGGTGGTGACCGCCAGTACAGCCTACAGCGATAACGAGCTGGCTTTTTCCTTCTGCACAGTACAGCGGATACATATAATCGATCAGATCAATCCAACGCCTGATGAAGCCCTGCGTCTGTTCCCATTGCATCACATAGTCCCGTACCGGTGCATCCAGGCCCGTCTGGTGGCGCAGTTCTTCAATATAATATGGATTGGGCAGGCAACGCACATCAAAAACCAGATCAGCTTCGGAAGGAATTCCATATTTAAATCCAAAGCTCATGCACTGCACCATCAGCGCATCACTGGAATTCCCCAAAAACAGGTTGGAAATCCGGCTTTTTAACTGAGCGGTGGTGAGGAAGGTGGTGTCGATAATATAATCAGCTCGTGCGCGCACCGGCTTGAGAATTTCACGTTCCAGTTTGACAGATTGCTCCACAGAACCCTGGTGCGCCTCTGCCAGCGGATGGCGGCGGCGGTTTTCCTGATACCGGTTGATGAGCACAGAATCAGACGCATCCAAAAACAGGATCTTATATTCCATTTTATTGGCGCGCATTTCATCCAGCACATCGAACAGAGAAGCAAACATTTCGCCCGCACGTGCATCGGTTACCACGGCCACTTTATCACGGCCTTCTTTTGAAGAAACGCATAAATCATAAAACGTGGGAATCAGCTTGGCCGGAAGATTATCCACACAGAAAAAACCGATATCTTCCAAAGAATGCATCGCTCTCGTTTTTCCGGCGCCAGATAAGCCGGTCACAATTACAAAATCCATTTTCCATCCCTGTCCTTTCTCCATCTCAAAAAGGAAGCTTATTCTTCCCCGCAGGTACGCACTTCACATTCCAGTGAAACGCCGGTCTCACGCAGAACGGTTTCCTGAATCAAAGCAATCAGATTCTGTACATCCTGGCAGGTAGCCCCTCCCGTATTGACAATAAACCCTGCATGCTTGGGGCTTACCTGTGCTCCTCCGATACTCTTCCCCTTCAAGCCGCACTGCTCTATCAGCGTACCTGCAAAATACCCTTCCGGCCGTTTGAAGACACTGCCGGCGCTGGGCATATCATACGGCTGTTTTTCTTTGCGGCGGTTCATCAGCTCTTCCATCCTGGCTGCAATCTCCGTGTGGTTTCCTTTTTCCAGTTCCATATGCAAAAAGAGAATCACATTTTCCCCTCCGGAATAAGCACTGTGGCGATAAGAAAGCTCCAATTCATCCCCGCTCAGCTCTTCCAGTTTCCCGTCCGGGGTCATATGGCAGCAGGAGCGCAAAACATTCTTCATCTCTCCGCCATAGGCGCCCGCATTCATATAAGCTGCACCACCGGCGCTTCCCGGAATTCCCCAGGCAAACTCAAGACCTGTTAAATTATGCTCTCTGGCAAAAATGCAGGCGGATGCCAGTGAGGCTCCTGCTCCGCAGCGAATTCCGGTTGTCCCTTCCAGCGTAATCTCTGTGAACTCTCCTGTCAGCTCAATCACAACGCCTCGAATCCCCTTATCAGAGACCAGCATATTTGAACCATTTCCAAGAATCTGTACCGGTACCTGATGTTCACGGCATATCTGCATGACCTTCTTAAGCTGTGAGGTATTCCCTACAGAAATCAGTAAATCAGCTGGGCCTCCAATTTTAAAAGTTGTATGACGTGCCATGGGTTCTGCACACAGGCAGCGGCATCCCAAAGCCTGCGCTTTCTGCTGTATCATTTCCAGCGTGTTCATCATCTCTCACGCCCTTTCTACAAGTATCATATGCTGCCCTGCCGGTATTTACGCACCAACAGGGCAGCTGTTTATTTCCAAAAACCGGTGTGGGTGCGAAGATATTCGCTGAATCTTTCTTCAGAAGCATTGACAATCAACTCTTCCGGGAACCCGATTTCTTCCAGCATTTGAAGCCCGGCAGAGCAATCCAGCACCGAAGCTGAAAAATGCGCGTCTGAATTGACAATGACCGGCACACGATATTTCATACACAACCGGGCAATCGTTACGCAATTCGGGATATAATCCGCCCGTACTTCAAAGGAATGGGAATTGATTTCCACCAGTTTGCCATTCCGGCCAAATTCGGGGATGACTTTCTCATAGTCATATGCATACACGGGGCTGCCGCTGTGGCCGATGACACGTACATACGGATTTTTCGCAACTTGCAGCCAAAGCTGTGTGCACAGCTCTCTGGTCGGCTCAATCGCTTCGGGCATACAGCAGCTGTGGATGGATGCCACTACCCAGTCAAGCTTTTTTAAATCGCTTTCTGGAATATCCAGGCTGCCCTCATAATCCGTTACATTTGCTTCTGCCCCTCGAAGCACCCAAACTCCCTCTATATAATTGGGAACCGAATGCAGATTGGAGAAATACCATTCACCCGGCCCACCAGGCATTGTATAACCGTGGTCGGTGATTCCTATGGCAAAGAGTTTCTTTTCTGCCGCTGCATGAACCATCTCCTGCAAAGTGCTGTATGCATGGGTAGATGCAATCGTATGCGTATGTGTATCAGCTATGAGTTTCATCTGTCCTTCCCTTTCTTTGCACCACGTTAAACATCAAATCAGATCTTTTTTGGTTTCCGTCTCGGTCATACCGGAAACATCCATACCCAGGCTGGCAAGCAATTCCTGTGCAGCATTATACCCCATCTTTTTCTGACGGTTGTTCATAGCCGCAACTTCAATGATAATCGCAAGATTTCGTCCGGGTTTTACCGGGATGGTGAGCACAGGGACACGGTTGCCCAGAATTTCAGTATATTCGTTGTCAATGCCCATACGGTCGTACACTTTGGTATTATCCCAAATTTCCAGATTGATGCACATGTCAATTTTTTCGCTGACCTTGACGGCGCCCATACCAAAAATCCGGCGTGCATTGATAATGCCAATACCACGCAATTCGATAAAATGGCGAATGTTTTCTGGTGCAGAACCCACCAGCGTTTTATTGGAAACCCGGCGAATCTCAACCGCATCATCTGCGATCAGGCGATGTCCGCGCTTAATCAGTTCAATAGCCGTTTCACTTTTTCCAACGCCGCTGTCGCCTACCAGCAGGATTCCTTCACCATATACTTCTACCAGAACACCATGGCGTGTAATCCTGGGAGCCAGCTCGGTGTTCATATAGGCTACCAGTGAGGCTACCAGATTCGAAGTGGTGTCGGCTGTTTTCAGTAAGGCCACACCATGCGTCTGGGCTGCCTCTACCATTTCTGGCGCAGGCGTAATATTTCTTGCTACAATTGCTGCCGGAGGGCGGCGGGAGAAAAGCGCATTCAACACATCACTGCGCTTTTCATGTGTAAAAGATGCCAGCAGCGCGGTCTCTGCATTACCAAAAATCAGAATCCGATTCTTATCATAATAATCATAAAAACCATTCAGTTCCAGGCCAGGGCGGTTTACATCACGGGAAGAAATCAGGATCTCATCTGCGCTGGTAGGAAGGAACACAACCTCCAGTGCCAGTTCTTTCATAACTTTGGAAAGGGGTACGGTAAATGTTGTGACCATAATTCATCGTCCTTTCTATGTTGTCATCGACAGCGCCAAAACAGGTCTTTTGCGCTTCTGCGAGTTATTTTTACAAATTCACGCAGTACTAATTTTATTATATCTCATTCTCTCAAAAGATTAAAGAGAATAGTTGCACAGCAGTCAAAAATTCTATTTAAAGCACCATTATTTTGTGTTATAATATGAACATTGTTGTACAGTGAGCCGGGCAATACAGAATCTGACATTTTTTTAACAGTGCCACGGCTTTTGGGAGGGGATTTTCATGAGAATTGCACTTGTGACAGACAGCTATTATACCCGTTACGCCCGGGAAAAAGATGTGGCAGCTCATGTATCAATCCTGGCAGAAGGATTGTTTTATATTGGCCATGATGTAATGGTAATTTTACCGGAAGCGGGACGAAGCGAAACAGAAGCAGACGGAAATGTGCTGAAATGTTCCGGGCGCCGTGCCGCCAATATGGATGGCGTGCAGATGACGAAAAGCGGAAGTCAGCAAATGGAAGAAAAACTTAACGCTTTCCATCCCGACATTGTCCACATCCATACCCTCTCTGAAAGCGGGGCATTTGGGTTACAGTATGCAGACGACCATGACATCACTTCTCTGCTGACCATTCACAGCCTCTGGGATACAGAAAAATCTGGACACACTTTTTCTCCAGTCGCTCTTCTGCGCGAAAGAACGCGGATTGATGTCGCAGAATTTGTTTTGAAACACGCAAACCACCTGGCCGTACTGACAGAGTCTATGGCTCAGAGGTTAGAGGATGATGGGCCTCGGGAAGCCGACCTGATTTTTCCCTTTGCTGTGGACACCCGATTTTATAATATCGGCGCTTCTTCCCCTCTGCATAAACGGGCCCTCCGCGAAGCCCTCTCTCTGGAAGATAAAAAAATCGTAGTATGCGGCGACTGCCGCGATACGCGTACATTGCTCCGCTTTTTAGACTCCTGGAAAAAGGTCTTTATGCAGGATGATTCTTTCTATTTGTTTGTGCTGAATCGTAAGTCCCAGACAAAAGCATTGCTTTCTCATATCCATTCACTCCGCCTTTCCAATCGTGTTGCTCTGATTGGTGAATATCAGCCCGACGATATTGCCTCCTGTTTTGCTTTGAGCTGCTGCTATGTTTCGTGTTCCCATTCTGAAGAACTTTCCCTTTCTGCGCCGGAAGCTGCCGCCTGTGGCACCCCGCTTTTAGTCCCTTCCGGCAGCGGTACTTCCATAGTGGTACAGGAAGGTCAAAATGGCTTCTGTTGGACTAAAGAAGAAGACCTGTTTGCTCTTATCCATAAATTTTCCCGTGTTTCCGGCGCTGGAAAAAATGCCCTGACAAATCTGGTAACCGGATCTATACGTCCTTTTACTCCTTACAACCAGGCATACGCCGCCGAAGCGGTTTATCTTTCCCTGCTCAATTGAACAGTTTGCAAAACGTCCTTTTGCTTTTAAAAGGACGTTTTTTCTTTCATAGAATCCTCAGCACGCAGACTCTGGAATATTTTGTAAATATTTTGTTGCTTTTTTACGGAAGTGGCATTATGCATTGGAAATCAGATAAGTTTCTGTTATAATAGAAGAAATAAGCTCATAAACTGTTTTGGGGAACACCGCTATGCGGTGTTCCCCATGCCATGGCAAAGGAGATGGAGTATTGTCATTATTTTTTGAATTTCTAAAAGCGGTCTTCCTTGGAATTATCCAGGGTATCACAGAATGGCTTCCCGTCAGCAGTACCGGCCATATGATTCTGTTTGACTCTTTTTGGCCGATGGATGCTTCTCAATTTTCGGGTGGGCGGGATTTTATTGATCTCTTTCTTGTCGTCATCCAGTTCGGTTCTATCCTGGCTGTGCTGGTGCTGTATTTTCATAAGCTTAATCCATTTTCTCCCAAAAAGAATGCCGTTGAAAAAAAACAGACTTTCTCTTTGTGGCTCAAAGTCATTGTTGCAACCATTCCCGCCATGGTTCTGGGCCTGCTTTTTGACGATGCAATCAATGACCTGTTCTACAATGCGGTTACGGTAGCCATTATGCTGGTTGTCTATGGCATCTTCTTCCTGCTGGTAGAAAACCGGAACCGCCGCCCCAAAATCCAGGGCTATAACCAGCTGGGAGTAAAAACACTGCTGTTAATCGGTCTTTTCCAGGCTATGGCTATGATTCCCGGTACATCACGTTCCGGTGCAACGATTCTGGGTGCTGTATTGCTGGGATGCTCCCGCAGTTTGTCTGCTGAATTTTCGTTCTTCCTGGCAATCCCCACCATGCTGGGCGCCAGTGCTTTGAAAATTTTCAAATATTTCAAAGACTTCGGTTTGGGTTTCACTTCATATGAACTGATGATTCTCCTTACCGGTATGATCGTTGCCTTCCTCGTTTCCGTTCTGGTAATTCGTTTGTTCATGGGCTTTATCCGCAAACACGACTTCAAACCCTTTGGCTGGTACCGTATTGCCTTGGGCGCGTTAATTCTGGTGCTTTTCCTGACAAATATTTTGACCCTGACTCCTGCCTGAGAATTTAAAATAAATTCACATTTCAGGATGTTGTTTCTGCTGTTACTTCAGAGGATGATTTCAAATTTTATGAGCTCTCAGAAGCTCTGACAGATAACGGGGAATGGATATGGATAAATATAAAAAATTATTTTCTAATACACTGATATTTGCAATCGGCACATTCGGCTCCAAGCTGCTGGTATTTTTCCTGATGCCTCTATATACCAACGTGTTAACCGGCGCCGAATATGGCATTTCTGATCTGCTGCAGCAGAGCGCCAACCTGCTGGTACCGCTGGTTACATTTGGAATCACAGATGCGGTAATCCGGTTTGGCCTGGATCGCAAAGTACGCAATTCCGAAGTGCTTACCACAGGCCTGTTGACTGTATTGGCCGGGTTTATCCTGCTGGTTCTGTGTTACCCTCTTCTCAAATTAATTCCTGGATTGGATGGTTATACAACGCTTCTGTGCGTTTTTGTCATGACTTCTTCCCTGCGAATGCTCTTTCAGCAGTTTGTCCGCGCTAAAGGGCACGTAAAGCTGTATGC